>CAMLNE010000055.1 GCA_946481265.1 uncultured Panacagrimonas sp.
AGCCGTCCCGCAACCAGCGCTGCAGTTGCGGGTGGTCGGGCTGGTGGGTCTGCACGATCACTTCGCCCGCGGTTTCGCCCCGTCCGGCACGACCGGTCACCTGGGTGAGCAGTTGTCCCATGCGCTCCACGGCGCGGAAATCCGAGCTGTAGAGCGACTGGTCGGCATCCACCACGCCGACCAGCGTCAGCCCTTCGAAGTCATGGCCCTTGGCCAGCATCTGCGTACCGACCAGGATGCGGATCTGCCGCGAGCGGATGTCCTTGAGCAGCCGTTCGAGCTCACCGGCCTTGCGGGTGCGGTCGGAGTCGATGCGTTCCACGCGCATGTCCGGAAAGATCCTGCGCAAGCCGTCTTCCACGCGCTCGGTCCCCTGGCCGACCGGGATCAGGTCCATACCTGCGCACTGCCCACAGCGCAGCGGTACACGGTTCTCGCTGCCGCAGTGATGGCAGAGCAACCGTGATCGCGAGCGGTGCAGCGTCATGCGTGCATCGCAATGCGGGCAGGGCGCCAGCCAGCCGCAGTCGTGGCAGAGCAGGCCGGGGGCGTACCCGCGGCGATTGACGAAGAGCAGGACCTGGCCGTCGGCCGCGAGGTGGCGGGCGGCGGCATCCAGCAGCGGTGCGCCCAAGCCGTCCTTGAGTTTCGCGCCGCGCAGGTCGAGCAGGCGGATCGCCGGAAGCCGGCCGGCGCCCGCGCGCGCCTGGAGTCGGAAGTGCGTGAAGCGCCCGCGCTGGGCGTTGTGCAGCGATTCGAGCGAGGGCGTCGCCGAACCCAACAGCACCGGCACTTCGGCGCGCTGCGCGCGCACGATGGCGACGTCCCGTGCGCTGTAGCGGAAGCCCTCCTGCTGCTTGTACGAGGCGTCGTGCTCCTCGTCGATGACGATCAGTGCCAGCTTCGGCAGCGGCAGGAACACCGCGGAGCGGGTGCCGACCACGACGGTGCAACGACCCTCGCGGGCCGCTTGCCAGGTGTCGGCCCGAACCTTCTCGGTGAGGCCCGAGTGAAAGACGGCCACGGCCGCACCGAACCGCTCGCGAAAACGCTCGACCAGTTGGGGTGTCAGGCCGATCTCCGGGGTCAGGACCAACGCCTGCCCCCCGCGGTCGACCACCGACTGCACGCGGTGCAGGTAGATCTCGGTCTTGCCGCTGCCGGTGACGCCCTCGATCAGATTGACGACGAATCCCGCGCCCTGACGCGCCAGGGCGTCGAGCACCTCGGCCTGTTCGGGTGTCGGATCCCGCTCCGGCGGGCGGGACTCGTCGGCCGTGGCCGCATCTTTTTTCTTCGCAGGGCGGCGTCGTGCGCCCGCGGCCGGGGGTTTGCGCAGCGCGGTGGGCAACGCCGCGGCCAGCACCTCGCCGATCGGATGCCGGTAGTAGTCCGCGGCCCAGAGGCAGAGCTGCAACAGGTCCGGCCCCAGAACGGGGCATGGATCGAGGAGCGCAGTGAGGGGCCGGCACTGGATCTCGTCGTCAGCGGCCGGCTCCGTGCCAAGAACGACGCCGACAACCTGCCTGCGCCCCAGCGGAACCTGTACCAGGGCCCCCGGAAATACGGGAAAGGCCCCCGGAAGGTAATCCAGCGCATGAAAGAAAGGCGCCGGAACCGCGACCTTGATCCGCTGTTCCGTCATGGTGCAGAGCTGTGCATAACTTTGTGTATCGGCGATCTGGCCCGTTCAGGAAAAGCAAGCCCGAGATTGCGAACGGTTTGCTGGACGCAGCAAATACCCATAAATAAAAACTTATGAAACATAAGCATGCAGAAAAATTGCAACAACGTGACGAGCGCGTGTCTTGACGTGACATTCGTGCTGTGACCGCCCTTGCGTGTGCATAAGTCCCCGGCTCCGGCAGCCCTGATTCGCACTGCACGAGCAAGCGGTCGCGTGGACGGCGCCTTACCGGAACAACGGGCGATCCTTCTTGCGGCCTCCTGATGCACCGCGATGGTGCAAGAGCGGCCCGCCGGGGCCCCAATCGCAAGGAATCCCCTCGCCAGCGGTTGGCATGCTCCGTGCTTTTTCGCCTTCTGCACAAGGCCGGCATCCCCGGTTTAGAGCATGTTCATGTGCTCATCTGCTTCTTGATCAAGGAGTTATTTAATGAAACTGATTACAGCCATCATCAAGCCGTTCAAGCTCGATGAGGTTCGGGAAGCGCTCTCGGAGATCGGCGTCGCCGGCGTCACGGTCACCGAGGTCAAGGGCTTCGGTCGCCAGAAAGGCCATACCGAGCTTTATCGCGGCGCCGAGTACGTGGTCGATTTTCTGCCCAAGGTGAAGATCGAGGTGGCCCTGGACGACGACAAGGTCGAGGCCGCCATCGATGCCGTCAGCAAGGCTGCCCATACCGGGAAGATCGGCGACGGGAAGATCTTCGTCTTCTCGCTCGACCAGGCCATCCGCATCCGCACCGGGGAGACCGGAAAAGACGCGCTCTGAGCGCCGGCACGGCAAGCGGGCGATCGCACGGGGCGCGTCCTGCGCCAGGAATGGATTCGTTTCAAGGGAGAAACATGATGATTCGTCGAGCAACATTGAGTCTGCTGCTGGCCATGGGATGTGGCCTTGCAGCACCAGTCTGGGCCCAGGAGGGCGTCACGCCCACGGAGCCCGTCGCGGAGACCGTGGACAGTGCGGCGCCCGCGGCCGCCATCGAGGCGCCCGCCGAGGCCGCGAGCGCGGCACCCATGCTGGACAGCGGTGATACCGCCTGGATGATCGTGGCCACGGTGCTGGTGCTGTTCATGACCATCCCCGGCCTGTCGCTGTTCTATGCCGGCATGGTCCGGTCCAAGAACGTGCTGTCCGTGATGATGCAGTGCTTCGCCATCTGTTCGATGATGTCCGTGGTGTGGGTGGTATACGGCTACAGCCTGGCGTTCGACACCACCGGAATGGAAGCCGGCGTGCTGAACCTGTCCAGCGTCATCGGCGGCTTCGACAAGGTGTTCCTGTCGGGCCTGACGCTCGAGAGTCTGACGATGACGATTCCCGAATCGGTGTTCGTCACCTTCCAGATGACCTTCGCCATCATCACCCCGGCACTGATCGTCGGCGCCTTCGCCGAACGCATGAAATTCGCGTCGATGCTCCTCTTCATGCTGCTGTGGGGCACCTTCTGCTACTTCCCGATGGTGCACATGGTGTGGAGCGGTGACGGCGCGCTGATGTGGGACTGGGGCGTGCTCGACTTCGCGGGTGGAACAGTCGTGCACATCAACGCCGGTATCGCGGGCCTGGTGGCGGCGCTGGTGCTCGGCAAGCGTCGCGGATACGGCGTCACCCACATGCCGCCGAACAACCTCGGCTACACCGTGATGGGCGCGAGCATGCTGTGGGTGGGCTGGTTCGGCTTCAACGCGGGTTCGGCGATCTCGGCCGGGTTCTCGGCGGGCATGGCGATGCTGGTCACGCAGGTCGCCACGGCGGCTGCGGCACTGGGCTGGATGTTCTCGGAGTGGGTGATGCACCGGAAGGCCTCGGTCCTGGGCATCGCTTCCGGAGCGGTGGCAGGCCTGGTCGCCATCACGCCGGCGTCCGGTACGGTCGGGCCCGCTGGGGCGCTGGTCATCGGTGCGCTGTCCGGTGTGATCTGCTTCCTGGCTTCCACCAGGCTGAAGAAGGCGCTGGGTTACGACGACTCGCTCGACGTGTTCGGAGTCCACGCGGTGGGCGGCATCGTTGGCGCCATCCTGACCGGCGTGTTCGCCTTCCCGTCCTTCGGTGGGGTGTGGTCGCCGGGTGAGGGCGCGACGGTCGCGTCGCAGGTCTGGATCCAGACCAAGAGCGTCCTGTTCACGATCGTCTATACCGGCGTGCTGAGCTACATCCTGCTCAAGCTGACGTCTCTGCTCACCGGCGGTCTGCGCGTCACCGAGGAGGGCGAGACCGAAGGCCTGGACGTCAATCAGCACAACGAACGCGGTTACATCCTCTGAGATGCGAGGCCGGCCGCCGCTACCGGCGTCCGGCCCCGCAATACGGGAACCAAGGGGTGTTGTATTGGGGCGGGTCGGAAACGATCCGCCCCTTTTCTTGTGGTACTTCGGCGATGTATCCGGATGGGCGGGCAACAGGGCTGGTCATGGCGCCGCCACGCGACGGGGCACCGGCGCCGACGTCCCAGGGCCGAGCCATGCGGAACGTCCGCGGTCCGCAGTCGATTTCCCTGAAGCGACCAGACAGGCGTATTTTGCGGCCACGCGTGCGGGCGGCCCGGGGGGCAGGAAAGGGCGGGACGCACTTAGAACGAGAATCGGGGGAGAACCAGGGATGCATGGGGACGCACGGGGCGCTTTCTCGCAGCTGTTCATCCGCATCACCGAGCCGATCGTTTTCGGCAAGCGGCCGCGCACGCTGATCGTGATATTCCTCATGACGCTGTTCATGGGATGGCACGCGTCGCATCTGAAGCTCGACACCGGCTTCGAGAAGCAGTTGCCGCTGGGACATCCCTACATCCAGGTGTTCAAGCAGTACCAGAAGCAGTTCGGTGGCGCGAACCTGGTGCTCTTCGCCCTGATGCGCAAGGAGGGCGCATCGGACGAGGATCTCTACGAGCCCGAATTCATGGCCACGCTCAAGGCGCTGACCAATGCGGTGTTCTTCACGCCCGGCATGGATCGCACACGCGTCAGCTCGCTGTTCACCCCGGACGTCCGCTACGTGGAGGTGCGCGAGGAGGGCCTGTACGGCGGCAACGTGATCCCTGCCGACTATGCGCCCACCGAGGAGATGCTCACCCGGGTGCGCTCCAACGTGACCACGGCCAAGGTGCTGGGACGGCTGGTGGCGAACGATCAGACCGGGGCGATGGTGTTCTCGGAACTGCTCGAACAGGATCCGGTCACCGGAGAGAAGCTGGACTACGTCAAGACGGCGGCGCTGATCGAGGATGTGCGCCAGCGCTTTACCAACCCGAAGATGTTCGAGTACCGGCTCAAGGCCGACAGCCCGCCGCTGAAGGCGGGGGATGTGGCGACGATCGGATACAGCGATCCGCGTGCGTGGAACTTCCGGTTCCAGGACGTCGAGTTCACCGTCCGGCCCGAAGGCGGCGACAAGCAGGTGCGCACGCTCAAGGGCGCGGACTTCGAGATTGCCGAGGTCGACAATCCCGACTACAACGACGGCATCGACATCCACATCGTCGGCTTCGCCAAGGTGGTCGGCGATATCGCCAGCGCCTCGTTCGAGGTGGTGGGATTCTTCGCGCTGACCATCTTCCTGGTCTGGGTGATCCTGTGGTGGTACACGGGGTCCGGCCTGATCGCACTGCTGCCGCTGTCCTGCGGCATCCTCGCGGTGGTGTGGGAGCTGGGCATCCTTCACCTGTTCGGCTTTGGCCTGGACCCGTTCGCGATTCTCGTCCCCTTCCTGGTCCTCGCGATCAGCGTCAGCCACGGCATCCAGATCACCAGCTTCTGGCTCTACGAGGTCGCGGACCATGGGCTCAACAGCCTGGACGCCTCGCGCGCGACCTACCGCCGGCTGGTGATACCGGGCATCACCGCACTGCTCACCAATGTGGTCGGCTTCGGCACCATCCTGCTGATCCCGGTCGGGATCGTGCAGGAGATGGCGATCAACGCGATGTTCGGCCTGATCGCGGTGATCGTGTGCAAGAAGATCCTGCTGCCATGCCTGCTCTCCTACGCCAGGCTCGGCGATCCGCTGCGATTCCGCGAACATCAGCGCCGGCGCGACGCCGCGTTCATGCCGGTCTGGCGCGGCCTGTCGGTCATCACCGACAAGCCGGTGGCCGCCGTGGTGCTGCTCCTGGCGGTGGCGAGCTGGGGCTGGGCGGAATGGGTATCGAAGGACCTCAAGATCGGCGAGCTACACGATGGTGTGCCGGAGCTGCGCCCGGACTCCCGCTACAACCGCGACTCGGCGAGGATCGCCAGCGAATTCTCCATCGGCGTCGACGTGATAAAGGTCATCGCCCAGAACAAGGCGGATGGCTGCATCGATCACCGCGTGATGGAAACGATCGACCGGTTTGCCTGGCGCATGCAGAACACCAGTGGCGTGCAGTCCACGCTGTCGATGCCGCAGGTCGCCAAGATCGTCTACAACGCCTTTTCCGAAGGCAATCCGAAGTTCATGGTGCTGCCGCGCGAGTCCGGCGCGCTGGTGCTCGCCGGCCAGCAGTTCCCGACGTCCAGCGGCCTGCTGAATTCCGACTGCAGCGCCATGCCGGTGTTCATCTTCACGGCCGATCACAAGGCCGAGACCATCGACCACGTGATCGCGGCGGTGGAGAAATTCATCGTAGAGGAAGGCGAGGCCTCGCCGGTGAATTTCGCCCTGGCCACCGGCAATGTCGGCGTGATGGCGGCCACCAATGACGTGATCGAGCAGACCGAGCGCATGGTGCTGTTCTGGTTGTACCTGTGCATCGGCCTCTGCGTCTGGGCCTCGTTTCGTAGCCTGGCCGGCGTGGTCTGCGTGCTGGTGCCGCTGGCCCTGGTCTCGGTGTTCACCTATGCGGTGATGGTCTTCCTCGACATCGGCGTGAAGGTCTCGACCCTGCCGGTGGCGGCATTCGCGGCGGGCATCGGCGTGGACTACGGCATCTACATCTACAGCGTGTTCGAGGAATGCGTGATGGAAAAGCGGATGAACCTGCGCCGCGCCTACGAGCAGACGTTGCACCAGACCGGCAAGGCGGTGATCGTCACGGCGCTGGCGTTGGCGGCCAGCGTCTGCACCTGGCTGCTGTCAGGTCTCCAGTTCCAGGTCGACATGGGCATCCTGCTGACCATCATGTTCCTCGCCAACGCGGTGGCGGCGGTGATCCTGCTGCCCGCCTTTGCCGCCTTCCTGCTCAAGCCGCCGGCGCCTGACACGGCGCCGGCCGCGACGGTGCCGGCATGAGCACGCGCAGCAGCGTGACCAGGGTGCTCGGCGTCTTCGCGATTGCCGGGCTGCTTTGCCTGGGCCATGTGCGGGCCCAGGAGGCGGAGGAGGCGGCGACGCCGGTCAAGGCGCGCCCTGCCGAGATCGCACGATTGGCGGCGCACAGCCTGCTGCTCGGTATCGCGCGTGCGGGCGACACGCTGGTAGCCGTGGGCGATCGCGGCAACATCCTGCTGTCCAGCGACGGACGCAGCTGGAAGCAGGTGCCGGTGCCGGTGAACGTGACGCTGACCGCCGTGGCGTTCGCCGATGCGAAGAACGGCTGGGCGGTCGGCCACGACGCGACCGTCCTGCATACCGGCGACGCCGGAACGAGCTGGACACTGCAGCAGTTCAAGCCGGGGGAGGCGGAGCCCCTGCTCAATGTGTTCGCGATCGACGCGCAGAACGCGTTCGGCATCGGCGCCTACGGCCTGTTCCTGCGGACCGTCGATGGTGGCGCAAGCTGGACCGAGGTGGACGCGCCGGCGATGCGTGAGGACGGGCTTCACCTCAACAGCCTGATCCGGCTGGGCGATGGCAGCCTGTTCATGGCGGGCGAGACCGGCCTGGCCGGAATCAGCGCGGACGGCGCGACCTGGGAGCGCCTCGCGATCCCCTACGAGGGCTCGCTTTTCGGCGCGCTGCCGCACGGCGACAAGGGCGCACTGGTATTCGGCCTGCGCGGCAACGTGCTGCTGAGTGAGGACGTGCGCGCAGGGACGTGGACGCCGGTGGACATCGGCACGGTGCAGTCGATGTTCGGGGGGACTCTGCTGCCGGATGGCCGCGCGGTCCTGGTCGGTTCGGACGGCGAGATCGTCTACGTGGGCATCGACGGCAAGGCGCAGCGCGCGCCGCCCGCGGCCGGCTCGTTGTCCGGCGTGCTGCCGCTGGACCAGCACCTGCAACTGGTCGGCGAGAACGGCGTGACCCGCGTCGGGATCATGCCCTGAGGTGGCGGGGCCCGCGCGGTCGCATGGTATCTTTCGGCGCAACGAACCCCGGCCCAGGTCGCCGGGGTCCTGCCAACCCCTGGAGAACCCGATGCCTGCATTTCGTCGATGCCTGATCGCCGTTGCCGTCGCCCTGAGCCTGTTCGCCGTCGGCGGCTGCGCGTCCAAGAAAGCCATTGATGCCAGCAGCGCCGAGTCCGTGATTGCCGGTGTCGACAAGGGCGACAACGTGCGCATCACCACGCGCAACGACGTCGTCCACAAGTTCGTCGTCACCAAGATCACCAACAAGGCCCTGTACGGGCAGAACGAGCGCGTGATCTACGAAGACATGGCGAAGGTCGAAGTCCTCAAGAAGGAAGAAAAGGAAGGCGAGGGCTTCTGGAGCAAGCTGTTCTGAGCAGGCGGCCGAGCGCTCAGCGCTCGGCGAAGCGGTCCGTCGCATCGATCAGCTGGGCCAGGGTTCCGGACTCGCTGGCTGCATGGCCGGCATCCGCCACCACGCGAAAGTCGGCCTCGGGCCAGGCGCGATGCAGGTCCCAGGCCGAACGCATCGGGCAGACCACGTCGTAGCGTCCCTGCACGATCACGGCGGGAATGTGGCGGATCCGATCCACGTTCCGGATCAGCCAGTCGTCCGCCTCGAAGAACCCGCGATTGACGAAGTAGTGGCTCTCGATGCGCGCGAAGGCCTCGGCGAAGCGGCTTTCGCCGAAGCGCATCACCATGTCGCCGCTGGGCAGCAGCTTGCTGGTCGAGCCTTCCCAGATGCTCCAGGCGCGCGCCGCCGTACTGCGCAGCTCGGCATCGGGGCTGGTCAGGCGGCGGTGATAGGCGGCCAGCATGTCGTCGCGCTCGGCGACCGGGATCGGCGCCAGGAAGTGTTCCCAGGCGTCCGGGTACATCCAGCTCGCACCCTCCTGGTAGAACCATTCGATCTCGCGGCGGCGTAGCAGGAAGATGCCGCGCAGGACGAGCTCGCTCACCGCCTCGGGATGCCGCTCGGCGTAGGCCAGGGCCAGCGTCGAGCCCCAGGAGCCGCCGAAGACCAGCCAGCGGGCGATCCCCAGGTGCTGGCGGATGCGCTCGATGTCGGCGACCAGGTCCCAGGTGGTGTTCTCGCGCAGCTCCGCATGTGGAGTGGAGCGGCCGCAGCCGCGCTGGTCGAACAGCACCAGTCGGTACTTCGCGGGATCGAAAAACTGCCGATGCCAGGGTTCCACGCCGCCGCCGGGCCCCCCGTGCAGGAACAACGCCGGCTTGCCGCGCGGATTTCCACATTCCTCGATATGGAGTTCGTGCAGATCGCTGACGCGCAGGCGCTGCGTGCGGAAAGGCTCGGTGGCGGGATAGGGCATGGGCATCGGCTTAACGTCCTGTCTCGGAGATTCGCATGGGAATGGGGGGTGCCTCTTGATGCCGTGCCGCCTCGCTGCTCGCTGCCATGGGTCCGGCAAGTCCCGTCGCCATGCCTTGGCCGTCGCCGGAGGTGACCTGCGGATCCATCCGGCAATACCGGGGCAGCATGCTCAGAGACTGGAAGCAAAACCGTAGAAGAGGACGGCGAAGCCGCCGATCTCCGCCGCGGCCAGTGTCCACATGAAGCCGTGAATGGCAATGCCCGGCAGGGTCAGCGAGCCGAGGCGGTGTGGCGATCGCAACTGGTTGTCGGTGTCGCGCAGCACGCCGTGGACGATGTACATCACGATCGCCAGGGCGAAGAACAGCAGCGGAAGGCCCGCCGCCCACAGCGTGCCGGTGGCCGACAGCGGCGAGTAAGGAACGAATTCGCGCAGCAGTACCGCCGAGAACGCGTACATCAGGCTGGCGCGGTGCGCGATGTCGACGTACACCGGGGCCACGGCGTCGGGGGAACGGGCAATGCAGGTGTATTTCCACCAGCCCGTGAGCAGGCCCGAGGAGAAGAACAGGCCCGCGGCAAGCAGGCAGAGTTGATCGGCGTTCAAGCGCGGGCGCTCCCAGGGTGTGTCGGCGATGGTAGGCGCACCCGCCGTTTTTTTCGCGTCGCGCAGGTCGTCGGCGGCCCGGTGCCGGATGTCGGAGATGCCCTGTCGCGCGGGCTTGCCACCCGGAAGATGATCGTTGATGACGGCGGAGGGCCGCGCTAGCATCGACCTCGGTTCCGGCGCACGCAGCGCAGCACGCAGGCGAGGCTTTTTTCCCGGAGGTTCTGCGGTTATTGGGCGAGGTGGACAATGGCGGTGACCCGGTTGTTATCCCGGTTGTGTCTGGCAGCAGCCTGCCTGGGAGCGACGACCGCCGAAGCGGAACCCGCGCCCCGCAATCCCCTTCTCGACGTGGCCGCCGACACCCAGCTCGGGGCGGGCTTTCAGCTGGCTGCATCCAGCACGCCCGCTGCCACGGGTGCGGTCGCGGATGCCCCGGTCCCGCCCGTGCGCCCCGGCGCCGCATCAGGCAAGGCCGCAGACGAGGCGATCCTGTTTCCGCGCTACGACCTGCTCAAGCCCAACGTCGTGTTCTGGACCAAGGTGTTCTCCGAGTATTCGGAGAACCAGAGCGTGATCCATGACATGCACCATCTCGACATCGTGTTCGAGGTGCTCGATTTCAGCAGCGAAGCGGCCTACCTGGACAAGGAGGCGCTACGCAAGCTCCGGAGCAAGGAGGAGGCCGCGGCGATCGCCCGTAACCGTACCCTGCTCGAACAGGTCCACGCGGCGCGCTCCAGGCCAGAGACGCTGGGTGTCGAGCAGCGCCGCATCTACGACCTGCTGGCGAAGGTCGAGGGGGACTCGCGCTTCCTGGACGCCTCCACGGCGGTGCGCTCGCAACGCGGCCTGCGGGAGCGCACGCAACAGGCGCTGGAGATCTCGGGCAAGTACCTGCCCGCGATGGAGGGCGTCTTCCAGACCTATTCCCTGCCACTGCGCCTGACCCGGCTGCCGCTGGTCGAGTCGAGCTTCAACGTGGAGGCGTACTCGAAGGTCGGCGCCGCGGGCCTGTGGCAGTTCATTCCCTCATCCGCCCGCATCTACATGCGGCTCAACGACGTCGTGGATGACCGCCGCGATCCCTGGACCAGCACCGATGCGGCGGCCCGCCACCTGCGGGACGACTACGCCATGCTGGGCAGCTGGCCGCTGGCACTGACCGCGTACAACCACGGCCGCGGCGGCATCGCACGGGGCCTTGCGGCAACTGGCGGTACCGACCTGCCTGACCTGATCCGTGGTTACAACTCCAAGAATTTCGGTTTCGCGTCGCGCAATTTCTACGCGGAGTTTCTTGCGGCGTCCGACGTCGAGCGCAACTGGCGCAAGCACTTCGGCGAGATCGAGCGCAAGACACCGGTCGAGTTCGACGTGGTGGAGACCCATCACTACGTTCCCTACGAGACGCTGCGCCGCCTGTGCGAGGCGGATGACGAGGTGTTCCGCAGGCTCAACCCTGCGTATCGCCCGGAGGTGATCGCGGGCAAGCTGTACGTGCCGCCGGGTCACCTGATCCGCGTGCCGGCCGGCGCTGCGCAGAGCTTCACCGTGGCCTATGGGCAGCTCGGCGACCACGAGCGCTTCAGCAAGCAGCGCGTCAACCATCTGCTGCACAAGGTGCGCCGCGGGGAGACCCTGTCGGGTATCGCGGTGCGCTACGGCGTCACCCAGGATTCGATCCGTGCCGGGAACCGGGTCGGCAAGAAGGGCATGTTGCGCATCGGCCAGGTCCTCAAGATCGTGCCGCACAGCGAGTCGCGACCCGGACCGGTGACGGTGGCGGTGGGCGAATCCAAGCCGGGGCTCACGCGGGCGGAGAAGCGCGCATCGGACGCCGTCACCAGCAAGGCGAAGAAGAAGTCGTCGGGAACGAGCTATCGCACGCACAAGGTGCGGTCGGGCCAGACGCTGACCTCGATCGCGCGGACCTACAAGGTGTCGATCCGCGAGCTGCGCCGGGCCAACGACCTGGGCAACTCGAGCGATATCCGGGTGGGAGAGAAGTTGCGCGTGCCGGTTTCCCGCTAAGGATCCTGAACAAGCGACTGCACCTGCAGCGTCGGCGAGGGCTGCGCCGGGAATCCGGGCATCGACCCATGCGCAGCGCCGTTTTTGGGCTGCGTCCTCGCCTGGACTGACGCCGCCCGCCACGCTTGCCCGGGTTGTTTCTCCCGGAAGCGCCTCGAACAGCGGGCCCCGGCGGCCGGGGCGACAGCTATCCGCTGCTGCCGCGGTACCTCAGCGGATCAGGCCGATGACGCCGATCGCGATCAGATAGAACGCCACGATGTAGTTCAGCAGCTTCGGGCGCAGCAGGATCAGCACGCCCGCGATCAGCGAAATCAGCGGAACGGCTTGAAGGTGGATCTGCAGGGACATCGCGAGGTTCCGTGGGGCTTGTTGGCGCCATTCTGGCCGCAAGCGCCGGAACAACGGTAGCGATCCATCCGGACAGGCCCGTCAGGCCGGCGCGAGGTTGACGAAGTAGTCGAAGGCGAAGATGCCGATCATCACCAGCGCGATGACCAGCTTGGCCACGATGCCGAGCATCAGGCCGATCCAGGCGCCCACACCGGATACCGCCGCCTGTCCGACCGAGCTGCGGGCCTTGAGCTCGCCGAGCACCGCGCCGATGAATGGGCCCAGCACCAGGCCGGGCAGCCCGAAGAACACGCCGACGAGGGCGCCGACCAGGGATCCGGCGACCGCCTGTGGACGGGCTCCGAATTTCTTCGCGCCCAGGCTGCCGGCGATGAAGTCGAGCGCCAGGCCCAGCGCCAGGAGCACCGCGAGCACGCCCAGCGTGAACATGCCGACATTCGTGTAATGCGTGGCATGGGCCAGCGCCCACAGGCCGCCGAACACGAACGGCAGGCCAGGCAGTGCGGGCAGCACTGCGCCGGCCAGACCGACGCCGATCAGGACGATGCCGAGGACGATGAGGATCAGATCGATGTTTTCCATTGCGTCCCATTGTCCGCGATTGTCGGCCCCGGGTCCGGGCGGCCATGCGGAGTGAAATCGGCCATCGCATACACTGGCGCGATGCTGTCCATCCGCTTGAACCGCAATCCCCTGGCCTCGCGCCTGCGCGAACTCGACAGCGCGCAGACGTATTCCGAATGGCGTGAAATCGCGCTGGATCTGGACCGGCTCGAAGGGGCAGAGGCCTGGAAGCAGGACGAGGCGAGCGACGACTACGACCATTTCCTGATCCACGAGCGCGTCAACTGCGTGCGTCGGGCGAGGTGCGACGCCTGGTCCACGCGCTGCATGAAGGGCTGCACGGCAATCTGGGCAACATCACCGCGCCGGCGCTCTACGGTTTCGCCCGGATCGGCACCAAGCGGCTGATCGAGGAGTACGTGGCAGAGGTCGTGCGCTGCCTGGACTACGTCTGCGTTGGCGATTTCCCCGATTTCCCGGAGGATGACAAGGTCGTCTTCTTCAAGCGCACCGCCACCAGTTTCGGCCGCAGTGCGCTGTTGCTGTCCGGCGGCGCGACCCTGGGCATGTTCCATCTCGGCGTGATCAAGGCGCTGTTCGAGCAGGACCTGCTGCCGCGCGTGATCAGCGGATCCAGCGCCGGCGCCATCATCGGTGCCATGGTCGGCACCCGGACCGATGAACAGCTGCCGCAGATCTTCGACACCGAATCGCTCGACCTGGCCGCATTCCAGCGTGTCAGCCTGCGCAACGCCCTGCAGTCGGGCGGAATGATGAGCGCAGCACAGCTCGAGGAATGCCTCGCGCAGAACGTCGGGGGAGAGACCTTCACGGAGGCCTTCCAGCGCACGCGGCGCATCGTCGGCGTCACCGTTTCCGCCGCCGAAGCGCATCAGCAGGGACGCCTCCTCAACTACCTGACGGCGCCAAATGTCCTGATCGGGCGTGCGGTGCTGGGGTCCTGCGCCGTTCCCGGCGTGTTCCCGCCGGTACAGCTCACCGCGCGCGACTTCGAAGGCCAGGTGGTGCCCTATCTCCCCTCGAAGCGCTGGGTCGACGGCACGGTGTACAGCGATCTGCCGATGCTGCGCCTGGCGCGCCTGCACAACGTGAATCACTACATCGTCAGCCAGACCAATCCGCACGTGGTGCCCTTCATGGTCAACGACCATGCGCGCCAAAGCGGCCTGATTCCGCTGGCACGCCAGGCGCTGCTCAACGCCGGACGCAGCACGGTGCGGCTGGCGCGCACCCACCTGCAATCGTCGCCGGTGCGCAGGGTGGCGGATCAGCTGAACGCGGTGATCGCGCAGCGGTACTCGGGTGACGTCAACATCCTGCCGCGGCACACGCCACGCCAGCTGCTGCGCATGTTCAGCAATCTGGACAAGCGGGAACTGGCCCGTTTCATCCGTGAAGGAGAGCGCGCCACCTGGCCCAAGATCGAGCGCGTCCGCAACCAGACCGCGATTTCACGCGCCTTCGAGGACTGCACCTTGATGCTCAAGGAACGGCGCCAGCAGCAGGCCACCGGGCGTCCACGCCCCCGTTCACGCGCGCTCGGCCGCTGAAGCGTCCGGTCGACCGGTGTTCCGGTCGATCCAGCCGCTGGTCGCTCGACGCCGCCCTGCAGGCGGCGCGGCTGGGAAAGTCACTCCAGGTTCCACGTTGCCGCGGTTCTGAATGGCGGAAGCGCAACCGGACGCTGGAAAGACGCACCCCGTCGGTCCGCACCTCGATCTCGCTGTGCGATCCATCCCGGTCGTGCGGCAGCGGTGCGACGGCAGGCTGCGGCTTTTCGATCGTCCTTTCGGGCGCGCGAGAGCGGGCTCTGCACTATCGGACTCAGTCACATGATCCTCGAATCAGATGCTTCATCCCACCACGATGCCGTGGCTGCCTCGCAGCTCGAGCCCCTGGTTCCCGCCACGCCGCGTGGAGAAGCGACTCGCCGCAAGCTGCTGAGTGCTGCGGAAGAGGAATTCGGCAGCAAGGGTTTCCACGTTGCGTCGGTGAGCTCGATCACCACGCGCGCCGGCGTGGGGCAGGGGACGTTCTATCTGTACTTCCGCACCAAGGAAGAGATTTTCGTGACCCTGGTGCGCGAGATCGGGCGCAATGTCCGCAAGGCGATGCGTGAAGCCGCCGCAAATGCCGGTGACCGGCTCGAAGCCGAGCGCATCGGCATGGAGGCCTTCTTCGATTTCGCCTGCCGTCATCCGGGCCTGTATCGGATCGTGCAGGAATCGCAGTTTGTCGACGATGCGGTGTTCCGCGACTACTACGAGCGGCTCGCGAAGGGCTATGCGGATGATCTCGAGCTGGCCGCCGCGCGGGGTGAGATCGCGCCCGGCAGCGCCGAGGTCCGGGCCTGGTCGCTGATGGGCATGGGCCATTTCCTGGGAATGCGCTGGTGCCTGTGGAACGGCGAGGTGCCGCCGCCCACCGAGGTCGACGCCATGATGGACATGGTGTCGCGCGGCATCGCGCCGCGCTGAAGCTTCCTGCACCCTGCCGGACGGCGGCACCGCCGCCCCGGCCGCGAGATCGCCCGGCCCCCGAGCGGCGGAATGCGCGTCGCTACGGGTTGCGTCGCGCCATGAAGGCGATGCGCTCGAACAGGTGCACGTCCTGCTCGTTCTTGAGCAGGGCACCGTAGAGCGGCGGCAGCGTCTTCTTGGTGCTCGCTTCGCGCAGCACCGACGGATCGATGTCCTCGGCCAGCAGCAGCTTCAGCCAGTCGAGCAGCTCCGAGGTCGAGGGCTTCTTCTTCAGGCCCGGCA
>CAMLNE010000056.1 GCA_946481265.1 uncultured Panacagrimonas sp.
TGATCTCGCCGCCGCCGCACCACGACATCTATTCGATCGAGGATCTGGCGCAGCTCATCCACGACCTGAAGAACGCCAACCCGAAGGCCGACATCTCGGTCAAGCTGGTGGCCGAGGTCGGAGTGGGGACGGTCGCGGCCGGCGTCTGCAAGGCGAAGTCCGATCATCTGGTCATCGCCGGCCATGACGGCGGGACCGGCGCGTCACCCCTGTCCAGCGTCAAGCACGCCGGTGCGCCCTGGGAACTGGGCCTGGCCGAGACCCAGCAGACGCTGGTGCTGAACGGCCTGCGTTCACGCATCGTCGTGCAGGCGGACGGCCAGATGAAGACCGGCCGCGACGTGGTGATCGCGGCCCTGCTCGGTGCCGACGAGGTGGGCTTTGCGACCGCGCCGCTGGTCGTCGAGGGCTGCATCATGCTGCGCAAGTGCCACCTCAACACCTGCTCGGTGGGAGTGGCGACGCAGGATCCGGTGCTGCGCAGGAAATTCGCGGGCAAGCCCGAGCACGTCGTCAACTTCTTCTTCTTCGTGGCCGAAGAGGCGCGTGCCATCATGGCGCAGCTCGGCGTGCGCACGTTCAACGAGCTGATCGGCCGCGCGGACCTGCTCGACCAGAGCAGGGCGATCTCGCACTGGAAGGCCAGGGGCCTGGACTTCAGCCGCATCTTCTACCAGCCGCCGACCGACGAGCCGCGCTATCGCACGCTCGTGCAGGATCACGGCCTGGAGCGGGCGCTCGACAACAAGCTCATCGCGATGGCGAAGCCGGCCCTCGAGAACGGCGAGCGCGTCTCGTTCATCTCGCCCGTGAAGAACCTCAACCGCACGGTCGGCACGATGCTGTCGTCGGAAGTCGCGCGCCGCTACGGTCACGAGGGCCTGCCGGACGACACCATCCACATCCAGCTGCAGGGCGTGGCGGGCCAGTCCGTCGGTGCGTTCCTCGCGCACGGCATCACGCTGGACCTGGTGGGCGAAGGCAACGACTACGTCGGCAAGGGCCTGTCGGGCGGACGCATCATCGTGCGGCCCAACACCGATTTCCGCGGCCGCGCGGTCGACAACATCATCATCGGCAACACCGTCCTGTACGGCGCCATCTCGGGCGAGGCCTTCTTCAACGGCGTCGCCGGCGAACGCTTCGCGGTACGCAACTCCGGAGCCACGGCGGTGGTGGAAGGCACCGGCGATCACGGCTGCGAGTACATGACCGGAGGAACCGTCGTGGTGCTCGGCGACACCGGGCGCAACTTCGCGGCGGGCATGTCGGGTGGCATCGCCTACGTGTACGACCCGGACCGCGTCTTCGAGAAGAAGTGCAACACCGCGATGGTGGCGGTCGAACCGCTGCAGTGCAGTGCCGAGCAGGAGGCCAGGCTCGACAAGTCGCTGTGGCACCGGGTCGAGCGCGGCGGTGCGCCGCAGACCGACGAGGCGATCCTCAAGGCGCTCATCGAGCGGCACTTCCGCTACACCGGCAGCACGCGCGCTCGCGTGCTGTTGGACGACTGGGCCACGGCGCGCGGGCAGTTCGTGAAGATCTTCCCGACCGAGTATCGACGCGCGCTGGGCGAGATGTACGGACCCAGAGCGACGGCGGCGACCGAGAAGGAAGCCGCTCTGGCCTAGGCATGCAACGCGGACGCGAAAGACGCGAAGGAAGAGGAGGGAGCGCAGCCAGAAGGCTCGGAATGGCGGGACGGCGACGGAATCGGTCGATCAGTGGATTTCCCTGTGGCCTCGCCTCTCTCCCATTCCGCCCTCTTCGCTTCTTCGGCTTTTCGTCTTTGCACTGAAGGTTTTGGTTTGCGGTAGTCAACAGGAACGACACGATGGGCAAGGTCACCGGTTTCATGGAGTTCGATCGACAGAAGGAGTCCTATCTGCCGGTTGCGGAGCGCGTGAAGAACAACAGGGAATTCGTTCTCGTGCTCGAGGGCGACAAGGCCAAGACCCAGGCCGCGCGCTGCATGAACTGCGGCACGCCGTTCTGCATGACCGGCTGCCCGGTCAACAACATCATCCCGGACTGGAACGACCTGGTTTACACGCAGGACTACCGCAACGCCCTGGATACGCTCCACTCCACCAACAACTTTCCGGAGTTCACCGGCCGCGTCTGTCCGGCGCCCTGCGAGGCCGCCTGCACGCTCAACGTCAACAACGACCCGGTCGGCATCAAGTCGATCGAGCTGTTCATCGTCGAGAAGGGCTGGGAGAACGGCTGGATCGTGCCGCAGCCTGCCACGCTCAAGACCGGCAAGCAGGTCGCCGTCGTCGGTTCGGGGCCTGCCGGGCTGGCAGCCGCACAGCAGCTCGCACGTGCCGGCCACGCGGTGACGGTGTTCGAGAAGAACGATCGCATCGGCGGGCTGCTGCGCTACGGCATCCCGGGCTTCAAGCTCGACAAGACATTCGTCGACCGTCGCCTCGAACAGATGAAGGCGGAAGGGGTGACATTCCGCACCGGCGTCTACATCGGCAGCTGGCCGCTCAAGGACATCACCAACCTGTCCCGCGAGACGATCCCGGCCGAGCAGCTGCTGAAGGACTTCGACGCGGTGCTGCTGACCGGCGGCGCCGAACAGGGTCGCGACCTGCCGGTGCCGGGCCGTGAGCTCAAGGGTGTCCACTTCGCGATGGAGTTCCTGCCGCAGCAGAACCGCATCGATGCCGGCGACAAGCTCAAGGGCCAGTTGCGCGCCGAGGGGAAGCACGTCGTGGTCATCGGTGGCGGCGACACCGGTTCGGACTGCGTGGGTACCAGCCGTCGCCACGGCGCCGCGGCGATCACGCAGTTCGAGCTGCTGCCGCAGCCGCCGGAGCAGGAGAACAAGCCGCTGGTATGGCCGTATTGGCCGATCAAGCTGCGCACCTCCTCCTCGCACGAGGAAGGCTGCGAGCGCGGCTGGTCGGTCGCGACCAAGCGCTTCGAGGGCAGGAACGGCAAGCTCGAGAAGCTGATCGGTGCGCGGCTGGAATGGAAGGACGGCAAGATGTCCGAAGTCCCGGATTCGGAGTTCGAGATCAAGGCGGACCTCGTGCTGCTGGCGATGGGTTTCGTCTCACCCGCGGCGCAGGTGCTCGATGCGTTCGGCATCGAGAAAGACGCGCGCGGCAACGCCAGGGCGACCACCGATGGCGAGGGCTGCTACAAGACCAGCGTCGACAAGGTCTTCGCCGCCGGCGACATGCGCCGGGGCCAGTCGCTGGTGGTGTGGGCGATTCGTGAGGGACGGCAGGCCGCGCGCGCGGTGGACGAGTTCCTCATGGGCGCCTCCGACCTGCCACGCTGATCCGGCGCCGGACCGGCGCTGCATCATGCTGCGGTGGCGTCCGTCGAGCAGCGGGACGCGCGGCAGGGCACTGCGGGCCGGGCTCGTCGCGCTGCTCTTCGCGTTGAGCGCCTGCGACGAACGCACGTCGAAGCCTTCGGCGCCCACGCGGATCATTACCGGCGAGTGGGCCGGTCTTCCCGAGCGCGTGCGCGACGACCTGGCGCGCGGCGTGAACCTGGCCCACTGGTTCACCCATCGCGACGACACCAGCCTCAGGCCGGGATGGCCCGATGCCGCCGATTTCCGGCAGATGCACGATCTGGGTCTGCGCCACGTCCGCGTGCTGCTCGATCCCGACTGGCTGCGCATGAATGCCGCCCATCCGCGCTACCTGGAGGCGGGTGTCGGGCTCGCGCTGGACGCCGGTCTGCTCGTGGTCCTGGCGATGCAGCCGGATTCGGCCTCGAAACTGCGCATGGAGAAGGACGCGGCCCCGCTCGAGGAGCTGGCCGGTCTATGGACCCAACTGGCCCGCACCTACGCCACCGTGCCGGTCGACCGCCTCGTCTTCGAGGTGCTCAACGAACCGGAGATCGAAGATGTCGGGCGCGTCCTGCAGGTGCAACAACGCCTGATCGATGCGGTGCGCGTGCTCAGTCCGGACCGCGTGGTGGTGGTGGGCGGTGCACATTTCTCCGACATTGCCGACCTCACCGCGATGCGGCCGCTGGCACGGCGCGGCATCGTCTATAGCTTCCATTTCTACGAACCGCACAACTTCACCCACCAGGGTGCGACCTGGGGCTGGCCGATGTGGAGGGTGCTGCACGACCTGCCGTATCCCTCCAGCCCGCAGGCGATTGCGCCGGTGCTGCCCGGACTCGCCGAAGTCGCGCGTGAACACGCCGCCTGGTACGGACAACAGCAGTGGAACCGGGACCGGCTCGCCGGTTTCGTCGACCAGGCGGCGGCATGGTCACGGCAGCACCAGGTGCCGGTGTGGTGCAGCGAATTCGGCGTGTTGCGCGAGTCGGCGCCGCCGGTGTCCCGTCGTGCCTGGCTCACCGATGCGCACAGCCTGTTCGAGGAGCGCGGTATCGCCTGGAGCTATTTCGACTGGTGGGGCAAGTTCGGGCTGGTCACCGGGCCTGCTGGCGCCCGTGTGGTGGATCAGGACGCGGTCACCGGTCTGGGGCTGGCGCCTGCCACGACCGCGACGCCCTGAGCAGGCGGACACGAGCGCGAACAGATAAGAATCGGGATCCACACAGCGTGGACCCCTTCCTCATGCGGTGTGGTCGCATGGGCGGGGAATCGGTGCAGCCGGCGGCGGTGTCGAGCCCCGACGCGGTGCCACCGCGATTCGCGGCGCTCAGGACCTGGATCGCGGCTCCAGCAGACCACGTGCGATCTCGCCGGCACGCTCGTTGAGCAGGCGGATCGTCTCGTAGATGTTGCCCACGGTCTCGTCGTGGATCTCGCGTGCCTTGTTCACGGGCTTCTGCAGCGCGTCGATCCTTTCGAGCACATCGAACGGCATGCTGGCGATCGAGCGGTGGACCTGCTCGACGGTGGTGGCGCCGTCCTCGATGGTCTTCTCGACGATCTCCTGCAGGCTCAGCAATCGTTCCTTGCGCATCACGTGGTTCCTTCATGTCGAGGTTCGGACTTCGGGGCCGGCTCAGCGGCATTGCACCGGTCGCCGATCCGGATCGTCTTCCAGTTCCTGCAGGCGCGCCAGGATCGCCGGGCGCGCCGGCGTGTCCGGGAAGCGGCTGACGAAACCGCTCAGCTCCTGTTCGACCGAATCGACCCCGCCGCAGGCGCAGGTTCCCAGCTCCACCGCCTCCTCCAGGTCGCGCACGGATTGCCGGGCGTAGGCGGCGTAGGCCGCAGGATGTTCGCGCAGGAAGCCCCGCCAGCCGGCGTAGAGGTCCGCGATCACGCTTTCTCCGAAACGCACGCAGGGTGTCACCCGGGAGGTGAGTCGCAGGTAGCTCGGAATCAGGTCGGCGTTCCAGCTGCGGCGGTACACGCGGAAGAAATCACGATCCTCGGCCCGTCCCAGGCGCTGCGCCAGCTCGGACAGGAACAGCGGGTCGGGCTGCGCGTAGACATCGCGTCCGCGTGACAGGCGCAGGCCGCGCAGCCTCTCCGACAGGGCGTTGTAGGCATCCCGGTCCAACGTCTCGAGCCAGGCGCGGTCCGCGTCGACATCGATGCGCATCAGTTCGTCCTGCGCCGCTGCGGCCGCCTCGAACAGGGCCTCCATCGAGATCGGCGGATCGGCCTCCTCGACCGTCGCGAGCTGATCCAGATAGATCGAGACGGCTGGCGGCCAGCCGGCCTGGCCGAACGCGGCACCGGCCAGCAGAAACAGGGGTGCGGTGGCGAGCCAGCGCAGACCGCGGCGGGTCATTCGATCAGGACGCGGTGGCGGGACGAGCATGCCCCATTCTGAGCCCTGCGTCGGCGTTCAGACAGACGCAAGTCGGGACCCTACCGCGAGCGGCAGCTGGCGTATGCGCGAACACGTCGATGGGCTGGAGCCGGCGGTCCCGGTCCGGAGGAGGGGATCTGGCGGGCACTGCGGAAAGCGTGGCCCGAAATGCCGTCAGAAGTCGCCGTACACCGCGGTGATCGGGTACCGCCGCTCGCGACCGAATGCGCAGCGCGTGATCTTGGGGCCGGGAGGCGCCTGGCGGCGCTTGTACTCCGAGCGGCGCACCAGACCGGCGACGCGCTTGACCGTGGCTTCGTCGAAACCCGTGGCGACAATCTGCCGAATCGAGCAGCTGGCCTCGACATAGGCCTCGAGGATCGGGTCGAGCACGTCGTAGGGCGGCAGTGAATCGGAGTCCTTCTGGTCGGCGCGCAACTCCGCCGTCGGCGGGCGTGTCAGCACCCGTTCCGGGATTACCGGCGAGATCGTGTTGCGGTAGCGCGCAAGACGGAACACCAGCGTCTTGTACACGTCCTTGATCGGCGCGAAACCGCCGCACATGTCGCCGTACAGGGTGGCGTAGCCCACCGCCATCTCGCTCTTGTTGCCGGTGGCCAGCACCACGTGGCCGAACTTGTTGCTCAGCGCCATCAGCAGCATGCCCCGCGAGCGCGACTGCATGTTTTCCTCGGTCACGTCGACCGCACGCCCTGCGAAGGCTGGCGCCAGCGTCGAGGTCAGTGCCTGGAACGTGGGCTCGATCGGCAGCACCGAGTAGCGGATGCCGAGCGCCTCGGCCTCGATGCGTGCATCGTCGTTGGACATGTCCAGCGTGTAGCGCGAGGGCAGGGAGACGCCCCACACGCGATCGGGACCGAGCGCGTCGGCAGCGATCGCGGCGACCAGCGCCGAGTCGATGCCGCCGGACAGGCCGATCAGGGCGCCGGGGAAGCCGTTGCGGGTGACGTAGTCGCGAACCGACTGGACCAGCCCGCGGTAGACCACCGCCTCCTCGGCCTGCGGCTCGGCCAGCGTCCCGCGCAGCTCGCCATCGATGAAGTCCACCGCGTACAGGTCTTCCTCGAACGCCGGTGCACGGAAGGAGACGGTGCCGTCGGCGCGCACCGCGCTCGAATCGCCGTCGAACAGCAGGTCGTCCTGTCCCCCCACCATGTTGACGTAGAGGATGGGCAGCCCGGTCTCCGCGGCGCGGGCGCGCAGGATGTCCTGGCGTCGGCCGGACTTGGCCAGCGAGAACGGCGAGGCATTGATGTTGAGCAGCAGCCTGGCGCCCTGGTCGCGGCTTTCGTCGGCGGGGCTGGCGCCCCAGATGTCCTCGCAGATGCACAGGCCCACCGGCACGCCCTTGAGATCGAACACGCAGGCGCCGCTACCGGCCAGGAAGTGGCGTTTCTCGTCGAACACGCCGTAGTTGGGCAGCAGGCGCTTGCGGTAGCGGCGCACCAGCTCGCCGTCGCGGAATATCGTGGCGGCGTTGTAGATCCCCTCCTCGGCATATTCGGGATGGCCGACCACGACATGGATGCCCGGCACCTCGCGACGGATGCGGTCGAGACCGGCCTCCACCGCAGGCGGCAGGCCGGAGCGCAGCAGCAGGTCATCCGGGGGGTAACCCAGCAGGGCCAGCTCCGGAAAGGCAATCAGATCGGCATGCAGGGCATCGCGCGCGCGGGACGCTGCTGCGATGATCTTCTCGACGTTGCCTTCAATGTCGCCGACCCAGAAGTTGAGCTGGGCCGCGACCAGGCGCAGGGTGTTCGCCATAGGCCGGGATTGTCGGGCATCGGAAGCGACGGCGTCGAGCGCAGGCACGCCAGCCTGGGGCAGGCTAGGCACGTAGTCTGCAGTTCAGGCAGGGCAGGGTAGGGTAGGGACGTCGTGCCTCCTGGCTCCGCGTGGGGCGGAGTTGGTGGGGCAGGATTGCCGACAACGGTCGAGAGCGCCGCACGATGCAGCCAAACCGGATCCGACGATGGGCGTGGTGGAGCAACCAGCTCGGCGGCGTCCTGCTGCTGGTGACGGCGCTGGTCGTGCTGGTGCTGGTGTGGGACTGGAACTGGTTCAAGCCGCTGATCGAGCGGCAGGCGAGCGCCACCCTCGGCCGCACCGTGCATATCGAGGCCTTTGCCCTGCGTGGGTGGCGCTATCCGACCGCGGTGCTGGACGGCATCCGCATCGACAACCCGCCCGGTTTCCCACGCGACTCCGGCTTCGGGCGGGTGGAACGCCTCGAGCTCAGCATCGATCCACGCGCGCTGCTGGATCGCCAGCTGTCCCTGACCTCGATCCACCTGCAGCGGCCCGAATTCGCGCTGTATGCACCGCCCGATGCGCCGGCCAACTGGATCTTCGCAAGCGACGAGGCGGAGTCGGACCCGGACCCGTCACCGACGCTGGAATTGGTGATCGGCCGGCTCAGCATCGCGGGGGGGCAGCTGCGTTTCGAGCATCCCGGGTTCAAGTCGGATTTCCGGGCGATCGTCGAGACCCTGCCGGGCGAGACCCCGGAGGCTTCGGAACTGCACGTGAGGGCCAGCGGCCGCTACGCGGGTCAACCGCTGTCGGCCAGCTTCACCGGCGGTGCGCTGCTGAGCCTGCGCGATCCGACCAACCCGTATCCGGTACTGCTGGATCTGAACAATGGCGCGACGCGCCTGAGATTGAACGGCACGCTGCTGGATCCGCTGCGACTGGGAGGCGCCGACCTCGACCTGCGTTTCGAGGGGACGGACATGGCCACGCTGTATCCGCTCACCGGGGTGCCGCTGCCGGCTACCGCGCCCTACCGCATCGGCGGCCATTTCGATTACCAGCGCACGGCGGATGGGCCGCAGTTCCGCTTCCACGACTTCAGCGGCACCGTCGGCGATTCGGACCTGTCCGGCGATGTGACCGTGCGCACCGGGGGACCGCGCCTGAAGATCCTGGCCAATCTGCGCTCGAGGCAGGTGCTGTTCGCCGACCTTGCCGGCTTCGTCGGCGCGCCGCCCGGCAAGGCCGACAACAAGGGGCAGAGCGCGGCGCAGAAGAAGGAACGCCGCGAAAAGCAGGCCAGCCCGCGCCTGCTGCCTGACGAGCCGATCAATCTGCCCAAGCTGCGCAGCGCCGATTTCGACGTGCGCTATGTCGCGCAGCGCATCCAGAGCGGCGACACGCCGTTCGACGATCTGTCGGCGCACCTGCGCGTCGACGACGGGGTGCTCAGCCTGCATCCGATCAGCTTCGGGATCGGCGGCGGAGGCATCGTCGCCAACCTGCTGCTGGACGGAACGCAGGACCTCGTGCACGTGCGCGCCGACGCGGACTTCCGCGACGTCGACTTCGCCAGGATTCTCGATGCGCTCAACTACCGTGGCAGCGGGCGGGTCGACGGCCGGGTGAGCCTGGATGCGCGCGGCAACACGGTGGCCGAACTGCTCGGCGGCGGTGACGGCGAGTTGCTGCTGTCGATGGCCGGTGGCGACGTCAGTGCCCTGCTGGTCAACCTCGTCGGACTGGATTTCGGCAACGCCGTGCTGTCGGCGCTGGGGATCCCCAGCCGCGCCAAGCTGCGCTGCATGGCCGCCGACCTCGACCTGAAGGACGGACTGGTGAGCACCGATACCTTGCTGATGGATACCACCGAGGCCAACATCGTCGGCAGCGGGACGGTGAACCTGGCCACCGAGAAGCTCGATTACCAGGTGCAGACCCAACCCAAGACGTTCAACATCGGTTCGGTTTCCGCGCCCATCAACATCGGCGGCACCCTAAAGGACCCCAAGGTGCGGCCGGATGCCAAGTCCCTGGGTCTGCGCGGCGGCGCCGCGATAGCGCTGGGCATCGTCGCCACGCCGCTTGCGGCGCTCGTCGCGACCCTCCAGCCCGGTACCGGCAAGGACCTGGACTGTGCGGCGATGCTGACGACGGTGCGCAGCGAGGCGCGCAAAGTTCCGCGGACTCCGGCCCCGCCGAACACGGACGTGCCGCCCAGCCGCGACGCAGCGGGTTCCTGAGGCCGCTGGTCTGCTCACCGCGTGATGGCGCAGGAAGCCAGGGCCGGCGCGCCCTGTTCACAGCCCGCCGGGATGGCCGTCGCACGGACTTTCCAGCGAACCGTCGAACGCGATCTGGCCGAAGGGTCGCCCGGGGTGTCCGCGCCCTGACCCGGGGCAGCTGATCCCCATGCGTGTCGCCTGCGACACGAGGTTCACGTCGAAGAATCGCATGTCGTGCGGCGGTGCATCGATCGCGGAATCTCGGGCGGCATGCGGCACGGCCCGCAGACCGCGTCGGCCGCAGACTGGACGGAAACCACCGGTATTGCGCCGAGCGGCGCCAACAAAAACGCCGCACCGATGACTCGGTGCGGCGTTCTGGAGCGGCGGTTCTCGCCGTGCGGGTAGCGCGACGGCTTTGCGGATCAGCCGAGCAGCGCCTTCATCGCGGCACCGAGATCGGCCGGCGAACGGACCGTCTTGACGCCGGCGTTCTCGAGCGCCCTGAACTTCTCGTCCGCTGTGCCCTTGCCGCCGGCGATGATCGCGCCGGCATGGCCCATGCGCTTGCCCGCCGGCGCGGTGACACCCGCGATGTAGGCCACAACCGGCTTCTTCACGTTGGCCTTGATGTACTCGGCCGCTTCCTCTTCCGAAGAGCCGCCGATCTCGCCCACCATGATGATGCCGGCGGTCGCCGGGTCGGCCTCGAACAGCTTGATCACGTCGATGAAGCCCATCCCACGAACCGGGTCGCCGCCGATGCCGACGCAGGTGCTCTGGCCCAGCCCGTTCTGCGTGGTCTGGTGCACGGTCTCGTAGGTCAGCGTGCCGGAGCGCGACACGATGCCGATCTTGCCCGGCTGGTGGATGTGGCCGGGCATGATGCCGATCTTGCACTCGCCTGGCGTGATCACGCCGGGGCAGTTCGGGCCGACCAGCACGGTATCGGGGTATTCCGCGCGTAGGGTGGCCTTGACCTTGATCATGTCGTTCACGGGAATGCCTTCCGTGATGCAGATGACCACCTTGATGCCGGCGTCCGCCGCCTCGAGGATCGCGTCCGCCGCGCCGGGCGCGGGCACGTAGATCATCGTGGCGTCCGCGCCGGTGGCCTGCACCGCATCGTGCGCCGTGTTGAACACCGGCAGGTTCAGGTGCTTGCCGCCGCCCTTGCCGGGCGATACGCCACCGACCATCTTGGTGCCGTACTCGATGGCCTTTTCCGAGTGGAAGGTGCCCTGCTTGCCGGTGAAGCCCTGGCAGATGACCTTCGTGTTCTTGTCGATCAGGATGGACATGTGATTACTTTCCCTGGGCCAGCTTGACGACGGTCTGGGCCGCCTCCGTGAGATCGGACACCGGCGTGATCGCCAGGCCCGAGTCGCGCAGCAGCTGCTGTCCCTTTTCCATGTTGGTGCCCTGCAGGCGCGCCACGACCGGCAGCTTGAGGCCGGTCTGCTTGCAGGCGGTGATGATGCCTTCGGCAATCAGGTCGCACTTCACGATGCCGCCGAAGATGTTGATGAAGATCGCCTTCACCTCGGGACTGGCGGTGATGAGCTTGAACGCCTCGGTCACCTTCTCCGCGGTGGTGCCACCGCCCACGTCGAGGAAGTTCGCCGGCTGGCCGCCGTGCAGCTTGACGATGTCCATCGTCGCCATCGCCAGGCCGGCGCCGTTGACCATGCAGCCGATGTTGCCTTCGAGCGTGACGTAGTTGAGGTCGTACTTGGCGGCTGCGCGCTCGCGCTCGTCCTCCTGCGAGGGATCGCGCTGATTGGCGATCTCCTTCTGGCGGAACAGCGCGTTCTCGTCGAAGTTGAGCTTGCCGTCGAGCGTGAACAGGTTGCCCTCGGCGGTGACGATCAGCGGGTTGATCTCGACCATGCTGGCATCGCACTCGGTGAGCACGCGATAGAGGCCGAGCATCAGCTTGGTGAACTGGTCGGTCTGTTCCTTGTTCAGGCCCATGAAGAAACCCAGCTCGCGCGCCTGGTAGGGCTGCAGGCCGGCGGCCGGATTGACATAGACGTGCTTGATCTTCTCGGGCGTGTGCTCGGCGACTTCCTCGATATCCATGCCGCCGGCGGCGGAAGCCATGAACACGATCTTCTCGCGCGTGCGGTCGACCAGACCCGACACATACAGCTCGCGCGCGATGTTCGAGGGCTTTTCCACCCAGACCGAGTTGATCGGCAGACCCTTGGCGTCGGTCTGCTTGGTGACAAGACGCTTGCCGAGCATTGCCTTGGCAGCTTCCTCGGCCGCGTCCGGTCCTACGACCAGCTTGACGCCGCCGGCCTTGCCGCGGCCGCCCGCGTGCACCTGGGCCTTGACCACGACCTTTTCGGTGCCGAGCTGCTTGGCAGCGGCACGCGCCGCCTCCGGGCTTTCAGCGAGGATGCCTTCCGGCACCGGGATGCCGAAGCGCGCGAACAGCGCCTTGGCCTGGTATTCGTGCAGATTCATGCGGCCCCCTGGGCGGACGTGATGGTTCCCGAGTCCGCGGCGTTGCGTTCGGGGCCGGAATTCTCCCCTAGTCCATGCTGCGCTGCAAAAGCACGGATGCAATCCGCCCCTCCCAGGGTGCACAAATTCGCTTCCGGAAATTCCTGCTGCGCGCGATGCGCCGCTATCATCCCCCGCTATTTCGGGAAAAGGCCCTCCATGACGAAGCTCATCCAGCTGCTGCTGATTGGCGCTGCCATCTGGTTCGGTCTGCGCCTGTACCGCCAGTGGAAGCAGGCCCAGGGCAGGGTCGATGCGCCGCGTGGACAGGACGCATTCGAGCGGACGGTCCGGTGTTCTCGCTGCGGCGTGCATCTGCCGGCATCCGCCGTGTCGAGCACGGGCCTGTGCGGCAAGTGCCGGGACTGAGCGCCCTGGCCGCGGCTGCGCGCCGACCGGTGACCTTCGACAACTCCACGCCGGATGACTGGCGAGTCCTGCGACTGCTGTCCTTCTACCGCCTGGCGCTGGTCTGCATCCTGCTCGGGCTGCTGGCTGCCGACTACATCCCGCAGGTCCTGTCCTCGATCAAGCCGGACTGGTATCGCTGGACCTGCCAGGGCTATGCCGGCGCCGCCCTGCTGCTGAGTGGGCTGGTGCAGCGGCGCAAGCCCGGCATCGTGATCCAGGCCCACGTGAACTTCATGGTGGACCTGATCGCGACGGCCACCCTGGTCTACGCCAGCGGCGGTGTGGACGATGGCCTGGGCACGCTGCTGCTGATCCCGGCGGTGGTCTGCGCCCTGGTGCTCACTCCCCGCATGGCGGTGACCCTGGCGGCGGTCGGAACGCTCGGCATGTTCGGCGAAGAGCTGGTGCGCCAGTACGACGAGGCGCTGGACGCCAGCGCCTTCACCTCGACTGGCGTTCTTGGCCTGATCCTGTTCGGCACCTCGATTGCCGCCAATACCGTGGCCCAGCGCGCGCGCAAGAGTGAGGCGATCGCGCTGCGCATGGGCAGCGAGTTCGCCAATCTGTCGCGGCTCAACGAAGTGGTCCTCGAATCGATGCACACCGGCGTGCTGGTGCTCGACGACAACCTGCGGATCGGCAACCTCAACGCGGCTGCGCGCGAGCTGCTGCGCGCCACCAACCGCGCCGACGGGCGGCCGCTGGAGCTGGAATCGCCCGCGCTGGCCGAGCGGCTGCGCTGGTGGATGGTGTCCCGGGAGACCGACGATGCTCCCATGTCACTGGGGGCAAACATGCCCGAGGTGATCGTGCGCATCTCGCGCCTGGGCAGCGGGGCGCAGGCGCCGATCATGGTGCTGCTCGACGACGCCTCGCGGCTGCGCGAGCAGGCGCAGCAGATCAAGCTTGCCGCGCTGGGGCGGCTGTCGGCGAGCATCGCGCACGAGATCCGCAACCCGCTGTCGGCGATCAGCCACGCCGGCCAGCTCCTCTACGAGTCTCCGGACATCGGGCCCGAGAACCGGCGCTTGCTGGCCATGATCCACCGCCACAGCGACCGCATCGACAAGATCGTCGGCGACATCATGTCGCTGTCGCGCCGCGAGGCCGCGCGACCGGTGATCATCCCGCTCGCGGTGTGGCTGGAGGACACGGTGGCGCTGTACGGCGAGGGCCATGGCAAGCCGCAGCGTCCGATCGAACTGACCGACATCCCCAAGACCGTCCGTGTCTGCTTCGACCCGGATCACCTGCAGCAGTTGATGTTCAACCTGTGGGACAACGCGTTCCGGCACGGTGCGCGCGAGGGTGCGGCGATCACCGTGCGCCTGAGCAGCGGTGTCGAGCGCGGGGGGCGGCCCTGGCTGGACGTGTCGGACAACGGCCCCGGCGTTCCGCCCGAGGTGGTGGACAAGATCTTCGAGCCGTTTTTCACCACGTCGCACAACGGAACCGGGCTGGGGCTTTACCTCGCACGTGAATTGTGCGAATTCAATCAGGCGCGCATGAGTTACCAGCGCCGCCCGACAGGCGCCTGCTTTCGCATCAGCTTTGCACTAGGGGGAATGGAATGAACAAGCCCGCAGGCGCAGAAAAGCTGGCCCTGATCGTGGATGACGAGGCGGACATCCGTGAACTGCTCGAGATCACGCTCTCGCGCATGGGCATCCGGAGCTGCGCCGCCGCCACGCTGGGCGAGGCGCACGACTGGCTCGCGGAGCGGACCTTCGATTTCTGCATCACCGACATGCGCCTGCCGGACGGAAACGGGATCGACCTCGTGCGCCTGGTGCAGTCGGACTACAGCCGGTTGCCCATCGCGGTGATCACCGCGCACGGCAATGCCCAGGCGGCGGTGGAAAGCCTCAAGGCCGGCGCCTTCGACTTCGTCTCCAAGCCGGTGGACCTGCGCGTGCTGCGCAAGCTGGTGGAGACGGCGGTGCACATGGGCGAGTCGGCGGTGGCCGTGTCCGCGGAGAACGACGGCGGCCTGCTCGGCTCGCACGAGTCGATCGTCAAGCTGCGCCAGCTGGTGGATCGCCTCGCGCGCAGCCAGGCGCCGGTGCATGTCCATGGCGAATCGGGGACCGGCAAGGAACTGGTCGCGCGCCTGATCCATGACAAGTCGCCGCGCGCGGCGGCGCCATTCGTCCCGGTGAACTGCGGCGCGATCCCCTCGGAACTGATGGAGAGCGAGTTCTTCGGCCACCTGAAAGGCTCGTTTACCGGCGCCATCCGCGACAAGACCGGCCTGTTTCAGGCGGCCGAGGGGGGCACGCTGTTCCTGGACGAGATCGCCGACCTGCCGCTGCACATGCAGGTCAAGCTGCTGCGTGCCATCCAGGAGCGCGCGATCCGACCGGTGGGTGCCGAGGCCGAGATTCCGGTCAACGTGCGGCTGATCTCGGCCACGCACAAGAACCTCGTCGACCTGGTCAACAAGGGCGCGTTCCGCCAGGACCTGTACTACCGCGTGAACGTCATCGAGGTGCGCACGCCGCCGCTGCGCTCGCGCGGTGCCGACATCCCGATGCTGGCCGATCACATGCTGGTGCGGTTGTCGCGCGCGGCGGGCATGAGCGAGGTGCCCCGGCTCGACGAATCGGCGCAGCGGCTGCTGCTGACCTACGAGTTCCCGGGCAACGTGCGCGAGCTGGAGAACATTCTCGAGCGCGCGCTCACGCTGTGCGACGGCTCGACCATCGCGGCCGAAGACCTCCAGCTGCGCATCACGACCGGCGCCGAGCCCATGAAC
>CAMLNE010000057.1 GCA_946481265.1 uncultured Panacagrimonas sp.
ATCTCCTCGTTGCCTGCGGCGCGCAGGGCCGCGTCCATCGCCGCCGCCACGTCCGCATATCCGCTTGCCTCCAGTTGCGCCGCGCGCGCACGTCCGAGCAGTTCCCCGGATCCCAATCCTCGCGGCGGGGGCAGGCCCGCGCAATACGCGTGCTGCACGTGCGGCGCCAACGCGCTGCAGAAGGCCTCCACCGGCTTGTCGCACAGCATGCCGAGGACCAGGTGCACACGCCGTCCACCGGTTTCGGTGTCGAGACGATCGGCCAATACCGCCGCCGCCTCGGCGTTGTGCGCGACATCGAAGATGCAGTGACCACGGCGCTCGAATCGTCCCGGCAGCGCCAGCCGCGGCAGCGCGCGGCGGATCGCCGATTCCGACACCGGCACGCGTCCCTGCAGCGCGCTCAGCGCCGCGACCACGCCGGCGGCGTTGCGCAGCTGCGCCGCACCACCCAGCCCGGGCAGCGGCAGCGCGCGTAGCACGCTGCGTCCACGCGTCCAGTCCCAGCTGGCCTGCCCTGGCACATGGGCGACGAAGAAGGCTTCGCCGATCGCCTCGTAGTGCGCGCCGATATCACGGGCATGTTGCGCAATCGATGCCGGCGGATCGGGATCCGCGCAGATCGCGGGGCAACCGGCACGGAACACGTGCGCCTTCTCGCGACCGATGCTCTCGCGCCCACTGCCCAGCCAGTCGAGATGATCCAGCCCGATGCTGGTGATCAGCGCGGCGTCGGCATCGACCAGGTTGACCGCGTCCAGCCGACCGCCCAGGCCCACCTCGAGCACCTGCACCTGCACGCCCCGCTCGCGGAACAGCCACAGCGCGGCAAGCGTGCCGTACTCGAAGTAGGTCAGCGCCATCGTGCCGCGCGCGTCCTCGATGGCGGCAAAGGCGCGCACCAGGTCGGCGTCGCTGGCGGCAACGCCGTCGATCGCGACGCGCTCGTTGTAGCGCAGCAGGTGCGGCGAGGTGTACAGGCCGACGCGGTAGCCGGCCTCCTGCCAGATCATCGCGGCCAGCGTGGCGGCCGATCCCTTGCCGTTGGTGCCGGCGACGGTCAGCGTCGGGATGCCGCCCTCCGGCAGGTCCAGACGGGAGGCAACGCGGCCGATGCGATCCAGGCCGAGTTCGATTTCGCGAGGATGCAGCCGCTCCTGGTAGTCGAGCCAGTCCGCCAGCGGCGATGCGGCGGACGGCTGCGCAGACACGCTCAAGCCTCGGAGGGAGGAGCCCAGTGCGTCATCAGGGCGAGCAGGCGATGGATCTTCTCGCGCAGCTCGCGACGGTCCACGATCATGTCGATGGCGCCGTGCTCGAGCAGGAACTCGGAGCGCTGGAAGCCCTCGGGCAGCTTCTGGCGCACGGTCTGCTCGATCACGCGGGGGCCGGCGAAGCCGACCAGCGCGCGGGGTTCGGCGATGTGGATGTCGCCGAGCATGGCCAGGCTCGCCGACACGCCGCCCATCGTCGGATGGGTGATCACCGAGACGAACGGCAGGCCGCGCTCGCTGAGCCTGGCCAGCGCCGCGGCGGTCTTGGCCATCTGCATCAGCGAGAACAGCGACTCCTGCATGCGCGCGCCACCGGAGGAAGCGAAGCACACGTAGGGCACGCCGAACTCGAGGCAGGCGTTGGCGCCGCGCACGAACTTCTCACCGACCACGCTGCCCATCGAGCCGCCCATGAAGCCGAACTCGAAGGCGCTCACCACCAGGGGCAGGCCGAGGAGCTGCCCGCGCATCACGACCAGGGCATCCTTCTCCTCGGTCTCGGCCTGGGCTTCCTTGATGCGCTCGGTGTACTTGCGCGAGTCCTTGAACTTGAGCGGATCGACCGGGCTGACCTCGGCTCCGATCTCGTGGCGATCCTCGACGTCGAGGAAATGGTTCAGACGGGCGCGCGCCGTGATCGGATGGTGCGCACCGCACTTCGGGCAGACCTCGAGGGTCCGCTCGAGCTCGGCCCGGTAGAGCACGGACTGGCAGCTCTCGCACTTGGTCCACAGACCCTCGGGCACGTTGCGCTTGCGCACGCCCTTGGTCAGCAACTGAGAACCGGAAATCTTGTCCAGCCAGCTCATCGATCCCTCTCTCCCGGGCCGGCGTACGACAGCCGGCATGCACGAATCTTATCCGACACGGACCGCGTCCATGGCCGCCCGCATCGGCGCGAGCTTGTCGCGCAGACGCGCGGGAAGCTGCTCGGGCTCCTTGCCGCCGCGCTCGATCTCCGAGACCAGCGCGCTGCCCACCACCACGCCGTCCGACACGGCGGCCACCGCCGCAGCGGATGCGGCGTCGCGGATACCGAACCCGACGGCAACCGGAATCTGCGTGATCGAACGGATCTCTGCGACCTTGGCCGCGACACTGTCCACGTCGAGATTGGCGGCGCCGGTCACGCCCTTGAGCGAGACGTAGTAGAGATAGCCGCTGGCGAGCCCGGCCGCGGCGCGGATGCGCTCTGCCGAGCTGGTGGGTGCGATCAGGAACACGCAGTCCAGGCCCGCCTTGCGCAGGACGGGCGAAAACTCCGGCGCCTCCTCGACCGCCAGGTCCACCACCAGCACGCCGTCGACACCGGCCGCGTGCGCCGTATCCGCGAAGACCTGCAGGCCCATCGCCTCGATCGGGTTCAGGTACCCCATCAGCACCACCGGCGTACGCGCATCGGTCGTGCGGAATTCCGCGACGATCGCGATGACGCGTCGCAGCGAGGTGCCCTGCGCCAGCGCACGCTCGCAGGCGAGCTGGATCACCGGGCCGTCCGCCATCGGATCGGAGAACGGAACACCCAGTTCGATCACGTCGGCGCCGGCCTCGACCAGCGCGTGCATCAGCGCGACCGTGTGCCTCGGATGCGGGTCGCCCGCCGTGATGAACGGGATCAGGGCCTTGCGGCCCTGGGTCTTCAGCGATGCGAGCGTGCGCGAGATTCTGCTCATGAGTCCGTGGTTTTCGTGCTCTCTTGCGACCTGGTCGAAGGAGCCGGTGTTCAGGCCTGGTTTACGACCTGGTAATGCAGCATGACCAGGCCGGTGCCGTAGGTGCGCGAGTCGAGCAGCTTCAGGCGCAGATCGCGCTGCAGGCCGCGGAACAGCGGAATGCCACCGCCCAGCGCCAGCGGATGGATCGCCACCGTGCACTCGTCGATCAGGCCTTCCTGCGCGAACTGGCCACAGACCTCGGCGCCCCCGAACAGCCAGGCGTGCTTGACGCCGTCTTCCACCATGCGCAGGCGCAGGTCGGCGACGTCGCCCGCGAACGGGAAGACGTTCTCGCCGTCGGCACGCATGCCGCGTCGCGACAGCACGTAGTAGCGCTTGGCGGGGTCGAGATGTTCGCCCATCTTGCGCGTCAGCTCGTACGAGTGGCGGCCCATGATCACCGCGTCGATCGACGAGAAGAATGCGCCCTGTCCGTAATCCTGGTCGGTGAAGCACCAGTCGAAACCGCCGTCCGGGCGGGCGATGTAGCCGTCGAGCGAGGTGGCGAGCTGAAGCGTGATTTTCATGATGGGCGCGATCAGGTCAGCGAGATGCCATCGCGCTTGGCGATGGTGAAGATGTCCTTGTCGCCGCGACCGGACAGGTTGACCACGATGTGCCTGTCACTGCGCATGCCGGGCGCCATCTTCTTCGCGCAGGCCAGCGCATGCGAGGACTCCAGCGCCGGAATGATGCCCTCGGTACGGGCCAGCTCGTGGAAGGCCGCGAGCGCCTCGTCGTCGGTGACCGAGGTGTACTCGACGCGGCCGCAATCCTTCAGCCAGGCATGCTCCGGTCCGACGCCCGGGTAATCCAGGCCGGCCGAGATCGAGTGCGTGCCGATGATCTGGCCGTCCTCGTCCGACATCACGTAGGTGCGGTTGCCGTGCAGCACGCCGGGCTTGCCGGCCGACAGCGAGGCGGCGTGGCGACCGGTGGCGATGCCATCACCGCCGGCCTCGACCCCGACCATGTGAACGTCCGGGAACGACAGCATGGGATGGAACAGGCCGATCGCGTTGGAGCCGCCGCCGACGCAGGCGGTCAGGATGTCCGGCAGGCGTCCGATCTGTTCGCGCGACTGGCGGATGACCTCGCGGCCGACCACGCTGTTGAAGTCGCGCACGAGCATCGGGTACGGGTGCGGGCCGGCGACCGTGCCGATCACATAGAAGGTGTCGTCGACATTGGTCACCCAGTCGCGCATCGCCTCGTTGAGCGCGTCCTTGAGCGTGCGCGTGCCGCTGGTGACCGGCACCACCTCCGCGCCGAGCAGCTTCATGCGGTAGACGTTCGGCGACTGGCGCTCGACGTCCTCGATGCCCATGTAGACCACGCATTTCAGGCCCAGGCGCGCCGCGATGGTCGCACTGGCCACGCCATGCTGGCCGGCACCGGTCTCCGCGATGATGCGGGTCTTGCCCAGGTGCTTGGCCAGCAACGCCTGGCCCACGGTGTTGTTGATCTTGTGCGCGCCGGTGTGGTTCAGGTCCTCCCGCTTGAGCCAGATCTGCGCCCCGCCCCAGGCCCGACTCAGGCGCGTGGCGTGGTACAGCGGCGAGGGGCGTCCGACGTAGTGCTTGAGGTCGTCGTCGAGTTCGGCGACAAAGGCCGGGTCGTCCTTGAGCCGCGCGTAGGCCTCTTCGAGGCGGCGCAGCGGCTCCATCAGCGTCTCGGAGACGAAGCGGCCGCCGTAGGGGCCGAAATGGCCACGGTTGTCGGGAAATGCGGAGTAGTCGGGAGCTTTCATCGGGCCAGGTCGGCGTCCGCCTGCCTCACGGCTTCGACGAATGCCCTCATCTTTTCCAGATTCTTGCGGCCGGGCGCGGTCTCGATGCCGCTGGACACGTCCACCGCGTGGGGGATCGCCATTCTAACCGCCTGGCCGACGTTATCCGGCGTCAGGCCGCCCGCGAGGATCAGCGGCTTGCCGCAATCGCGCGGAATCTGCGCCCAGTCGAAGGCCTGGCCGGTGCCGCCCATGCCGTCGCCTGCGTGGCTGTCCAGCAGGAGCGCCGCCGCCGAGGGGTACCGCTGGCTGGCCTGCAGCACGTCCGCGGCCGTGTGCACCGCCACCGCCTTGAAATAGGGTCGGTCGAAGGACGCGCAGAACGGGCCGGTCTCGGTGCCGTGGAACTGCACGAAGTCGGGCCGCACCGCCTCGATGGCCGCGCGGGCCTGATCCTGGTCGGCATTGCTCAGCAGCAGGACCGCGGCGACGAACTCCGGCAGCTGCGCGCGCAGTTCCGCGGCCTGCGCCACGCTCAGGGCACGCCGGGAACCCGGCACGCAGACCAGACCGATGGCGTCGGCACCCAGGCGCACCGCCGCCTCGACATCGCGCGCCTGCGTGAACCCGCAGAGCTTGATGCGCGTGCGCACGCGCTCCTCTCCCGGGATGGGGAAACGGCTTTCCGGGCGGGTCGTGCTCACTCAGGGCAACCAGAAGTCAGGGGCCGAAGGGACAGCGAATTCTGCGGGATATTCGGCCCCCACGAAATAAAGCCCGCAGGCAGGCGCGTTCATTCCCGCGCGCGTGCGCTGCCGCGAGGCCAGCACCTCGGCGATCCAGCCGGGCGGGCGCCTGCCGCCACCGACCTGGATCAGGCTGCCCGCGATGGTGCGCACCATGTGATGGAGAAACGCGTTGGCCCGGATATCCAGCACCACGAAGCGGTCCTGGCGACGCACCGAGATGCCGAGCACCCTGCGCATCGGCGTGCTCGACTGGCACTCGGCATCGCGGAAGGCGCTGAAGTCGTTCTCTCCCAGCAGCGCCTGTGCCGCCACGTGCATGGCCTGCGCATCGAGCTCCCAGGCGACCCAGGCGGCGCGGCCCTCGAGCAGGGCGGAACGGTAGCGCGCGTTGTGCACCAGGTAGCGATAGCTTCGGGACGAAGCGGAGAAGCGCGCGTGGAAGTCGTCCCGCACCGGCTGCACCCAGCGCAGCGCCACGTCCGCCGGCAACTGGGTGTTGGTGCCCAACAGCCAGGCGTGTGCCGTGCGCGCCGCCGACGTGTCGAAGTGGATCACCTGCTGGACGCCATGCACGCCGGCGTCGGTTCGACCCGCCGCGGCGGTCTGCACCGGGTGGTCCGCCACGCAGGACAGCGCGCGCTCGACCTCCGCCTGCACCGAGGGCGCGTGCGGCTGCGACTGCCAGCCCGAGTAGTTCGATCCGAGGTACTCGACCCCTGCCGCCCAGCGGCTCACGGAGTCGGCCGCCGTCGCACCGGTTCGGCGGGCAGGTTCATGCCGTCACAGCACGCATCGGCTCAGCTCAACAGGCGCTCGCGCAGTTCACCGGCCTCGCGCTTCTGGTCGTCGGTTCCCGACTCGGCGACCTCGTCGAGCAGGCTGCGCGCCATCTCCGAGTCGCCCATCTCGACATAGGCACGCGCCAGGTCCAGCTTGGTGGCAGCGTCGCCGGCGGGCGAGGATCCGCCGTCGTCGAGCGCATCCTCGATCGGCATCGGCTCGATCTCGTTCAGGCGCACATCCAGCTCGGGGCTGTCCGGGCCGGAAAGCTCGCTGCCGCCCAGGTCGAAATCCTTGAGGTCGACCGTCTCGGGCGCGGCGGATGGCGTCTTCGGCTTGCCGCCGCCCAGGTCGAATTCGCCCAGGTCGAACTCCAGTCCCTCGCCGCGGTCGGACACCGGCGCCGAGGGGTCGCCCTGGCTCGGCAGCTCGAGTTCCTCGATGTTGAACTCCAGCCCATCGTCCACCTTCACCGGCGCGACTTCATCGTCGAAGCTCAGGTCCAGCACGGTGTCGACAGGAGTCGGTCCCGCATCGGCGAACAGCGCCGCCGCCGGCAAAAGCTGGCGCCCCATGATCGCGATCTTGCTCCACTCGTCGGCCCCGACTTCGTCCTTGAGCGTGGCCGCGGTCTGCTCGAACTCGGTGGCCTTGCCCGCCGCGAAGTAGGTCTCGGCCAGCTTCACGCGCAGGTCGGTCCGCTGCGGCGCACGGGCCGAGGCCTGCTGCAGCATCAGCGCCGCTTCGTCGTACAGGCCATAGGCCAGGTGGAAGTCCGCCTCCGAGATCGGATCGTTGTCGCCCAGATCGATCTGCTTGGTATTGGCCTGGAACTGCGAGGTGACCGCCTGCTCGGCCTCGTCCATCTTGCTGTGCGCCGCCTGCGGTCCCGTATACACCGGGATCTTGCTGGTGGTGACCATGCGGGTGCGGTCCGGGTCCTCGTCCGCATCCGGGGTGGCGGCGATGCGCGTGGCGTCGTCGTCGTCGAGCTGGCGGTTGAGCGCATCGAGTTCGTCGCGCGCCGAGGGTGCGACCTTGGTCGCGATGGTGCCGGTGGCTCCCGCACGCGGCGACGGCGGGCGCGTCATGTCGCGGCTGGCCTGCTCGTACTCGCGCTGCGCGCGACGCTCACGCATACCGCGCCAGACGGCGAAGCCGACCAGGATCAGGATCAGCGCGATCAGGAAGGGCAGCAGCTTGCCGGCCCAGGAAATGGAGGTCCCCTGCTCGCCTTCCGTACCCGATGCCGGGTTTGCCGCGGGCGCCGGTTCGGCCTGCGCGGCTTCTGTCCCATCCGTGGCGGCTTCGTCCGCCGGCGCCTCGGTGGCGGCTGCCGCCGTGTCGCCGGTCGCTGCTTCCGCAGCCGCCGCTTCGGCCGATGCGGCCTGTTCGGCGTCGGTCGGAGCCGGTGTCAGGTCGAGGCCCGCAGCGCCCTCGGCCGCCGGGGATTCGCCGGTCGTGCCCTCCAGCGTCGTCTCGCCACCGGTGGCGTCGCCATCCGGCCCGACGGAGGCGGTGGCGCCGCCATCGCGGCTCGTGCCGCCCGCCGGCTCGCCGCCACTATCCGGCGCCCCGCCCTGCGTTGCGGCGGAAGCCGGATCGGAAGGCATCGCCGCCGGCAGCGCCGTCGAATCGGCCTCGTCGGCTTCGGTTGGCGTGGAGGACGCCGGCCCGGCGGGGGCCGCTGGGACCTGCGCGCTGAGCTCCAGCACGCGGGAGCGCGCGACGACATTGCTCAGCGCCTGCATGCGCTCGAGGTCCGGCACCTCCAGCGTCGCGCCCTTGCGCAGGCGGTCGATGTCGCCGTCGAGGAACGCGCCGCGATTGGTTTCGTACAGCGCCAGCATGGCCTGGTCGAGGCCCACGCCCTGCGGCCTGACGGCCTGCGCGATCATCCAGAGACTCTCGCCCGCCGGCACCGGACCATACCGCCCCTCGGCCGGTGCCGCGCGTACGCGCGGGGCGGCCGCGGGCGTGTCGTCGGCAAAGTCCTGGCGATGCGCGACGATTCCCGCTTCCTGGGGCGTCTGGAAGAACTCGGAAGACGCGTCCGGCACCGGCTGCGTCCGGATTGCCGGCGCGGGCGTGTGCGCGCTGACCACCGGGTCGAGCAGGACGGTGTACTCGCGAAGCATGCGCGTGCCGCCCGGCGTGCGTACCTCGATCAGCAGGGTCAGCAGCGGCTCGCGCGCCAGTTCGCGACTGTGCAGTTCGATGCGCGGATTCGGTCCGTCGGTGACGACGTCGACCTTGATGGTGGACAGATAGGCCGAACGATCCAGGCCGGCCCGCTCGAAGTCCTGGCTCTCGCCCAGTCGGGCGCGCACGTTCGCGGCTTCCGCCGGCGACAGCGACGTGAACGGGACAACGGCGGAGAAGCGCTGGTTGAGCGCCGAATCGACCTTGATGTCGCCGAGCCCAATGGCATGCGCAGGCACGACGGACGCCAACAGCCAGAGTGCCGCCGCGACTGAAAATCTTCGCAACATATCGTCTCCCTCGACGCTTGCCCGGCGCCGCCCCTCGGCTGCCTGAATCTACGTGAGCTTAGGCGTGTAAGCCGTTTTATACAGGATAAATAGGCAACTTCCCATCAGATCCCGGGGAGCTCGTTCCACCTGCATCGAGCGGCGCCTGGCGCCACCCGATGCAGGTGCTGCTTTCAAGGGTTCAGCGCGTCAGCAGGATCCGCAGCATGCGGCGAAGCGGCTCCGCCGCACCCCACAGCAGCTGGTCGCCGCAGGTGAACGCGCCCAGGTACCGCGGTCCGAAGTTGAGCTTGCGCAGGCGTCCGACCGGGACATCCAGCCTGCCGGTGACGGCAGCGGGCGTCAGTTCGCGGATCGAGTCCTCGCGCGTGTTCGGCACCACGCGCACCCAGTCGTTGGCGCCGCGGATGGTCGCCTCGAGATCGGCCAGCGGCACGTCGCGGGTGAGTTTCAGGGTCAGCGCCTGCGAATGGCAGCGCATGGCGCCGATGCGCACGCAGATACCGTCCACCGGGACCGGATCGGTGTCCCGGCCGAGGATCTTGTTGGTCTCGGCCTGCCCCTTCCACTCTTCCCGGGACTGCCCGTTGTCGAGCTGCTTGTCGATGTAGGGAATCAGCGATCCCGCAAGCGGCGCGCCGAAGTGCTCGGTCGGGAAGCTTGCAGACCGCAGGGTCGCGGCCACCGCGGCGTCGATGTCCAGGATCGGGCTCTTCTCATCCTTCAGCAGCTCGGCGACCGAAGCCTGTGCCGTTCCCATCTGCCGAAGCAGTTCGCGCATGTTCTGCGCGCCGGCGCCGGAGGCCGCCTGGTAGGTCATCGCGCTGACCCACTCGACCAGCCCGGCCCGGAACAGGCCGCCGACCGCCATGAGCATCAGGCTCACCGTGCAGTTGCCGCCGATGTAATCCTTTGCCCCCGCCTGCAGCGCCCGGTCGATGACCTCGCGATTGACCGGGTCGAGGACGATCACCGCATCGGACTGCATGCGCAGTGCCGAGGCCGCGTCGATCCAGTATCCCTTCCAGCCGGCCGCACGCAGCTTCGGGTACACCTCGTTGGTGTAGTCGCCGCCCTGGCAGGAAATGATCGTCTCCATGCCCTTGAGCGCGTCGACGCTCATCGCGTCCGCCAGCGGCGCGATGTCCTTGCCCACGTCCGGCCCCTTCCCGCCCAGGTTCGAGGTGGTGAAGAAGTGCGGCTCGATCAGCGCGAAGTCCTTCTCTTCCTGCATGCGCTGCATCAAGACCGAACCCACCATGCCGCGCCAACCGACGAATCCGACTCTCATCATTTGCCTGTCTCTCTAACTTCAAAAATATTGACCGCAAAGGCGCAAAGGTAAAAGAAAGGTCGCAAAGAAAAGATTGATGAGGATTGGAGAGCGTGGGACCTGACCCAGTCGCTTCCAAATCCTTTGCGTCCTTTCTTTTACCTTTGCGCCTTTGCTGTGAAAGCTTTTAGTTGCGAAGTGCGGCCACGACCGCGTCGCCCATCTCGCGCGTGCCGATTGCCTTCTCGCCCGGTTGCGCGATGTCGCCGGTGCGATGCCCCTGCTGCAGCACCTTGCGCACCGCGGCCTCGATGCGATCCGATACGGCGGCGCTGTCGAAGCTGTACTTGAACATCATCGCCACCGACAGGATCGTCGCCAGCGGGTTCGCCTTGTTCTGGCCCGCAATATCAGGCGCGCTGCCGTGGATCGGCTCGTACATGCCCTTGTTGTTCACATCGAGCGAGGCGGACGGCAGCATGCCGATCGAGCCGCCGAGCATCGAGGCCTCGTCAGACAGGATGTCACCGAAGATGTTCCCGGTGACGATCACGTCGAACTGCTTGGGCCGCCGCACCAGCTGCATCGCCGCGTTGTCCACGTACATGTGGCTGAGCTCCACGTCCGGGTAGTCCTTCGCCACCCCGATGACGACCTCGCGCCACAGCCGCGAGGTATCGAGCACGTTCTCCTTGTCCACCGAGCACAGCCGGCGCGAGCGCCTGCGCGCAGCCTCGAAGGCGACCCGCGCGATGCGCTCCACCTCCGGCCGGCTGTAGTGCATCGTGTCGAAGCCCTCCTCCTGGCCCTCGGCGTTGCTGCGCCGGCCGCGCGGCTGGCCGAAATAGATGTCGCCGGTCAGCTCGCGCAGGATCAGGATGTCCAGGCCCGAGACCAGTTCCCTCTTCAGCGGCGAGGCATCGGCCAGTTCCTCGAACACGCGCGCGGGACGCAGGTTGGCGAACAGGCCCAGATCCTTGCGGATCGCCAGCAGGCCGCGCTCGGGTCGCAGTTCGCGCGGCACCTCGTCGTACTTCGGACCACCGACCGCGCCGAGCAGGATCGCATCGGCCTCGCGTGCCGCCTTCTGTGTCGACGGCGGGTAGGGATGGCCCTCGGCGTCATACGCCGCGCCACCGAGGTGGCCGAATGTCCAGGCGATGTCCTGGCCATCGGCCTTGAGCACCTCGAGCAGCTTCACGGCCTCGGCCAGGATCTCGGGCCCGATGTAGTCGCCGGGAAGGATCAGGATTCGCTTGGTGCTCATGTCGTTGTCTGCAGAAATCGGGAATCGGTGGAAGTCGTGAATCGGGTGCGGTGCCGGACGTTCAGAACAGCCAGGGCGCTTCGACCCGGCGGCGCGCCTCGTAGGCGTGGATGTCGTCCGCGCTCTGCAGGGTCAGGCCGATGTCGTCCAGGCCGTTGACCATGCAGTGCTTGCGGAAGGCGTCGATCTGGAACGCGATCGCCTCGCCGGAAGGCGTCGTCACGGTCTGTGCGGGCAGATCGATGGTCAGCTCGTAGCCCGGCGTCGACGCCACCTCCCTGAAAAGACGTTCCACCACGTCGGCCGGAAGCACCAGCGGCAGGAATCCGCCCTTGAAGCTGTTGTTGAAGAAGATGTCGGCGAAGCTCGGCGCGATCACGCTGCGGAAGCCGGCCTGCTCGAGCGCCCACACCGCGTGCTCGCGTGAAGAGCCGCAACCGAAGTTCTCGCGCGCCAGCAGGATCTCGGCGCCGGCGTAGCGCGGCTGGTTCATCATGAAGTCCGGGTTCGGACGACGCGTGGCCGGGTCGATGTCGAGATCGCCGCGGTCCAGATAGCGCCAGTCGTCGAACGCGAAGGGACCGAAGCCGGTGCGCTTGATCGACTTCAGGTACTGCTTGGGGATGATCGCGTCGGTGTCCACGTTGGGACGATCGAGCGGTGCGACCCTGGCGGTGACTTTCGTGAAAGCTCTCATGTGACGATTCCTCAGACCGCGAGAAGAAAATGCGCGTTGGCCGCGGCGACGGGCCGGGCCACGTCGTCCTGGTAGGCCACCACCTGCACGTTGGCGACGCGGCGCCCGTGTCGCGTGACGGTGGCGCGTGCGAAGGTGTCCACCGGCTGTGCCGACCGCAGATACTCGATCGTGATGTTCACGGTCTTGGGCACGCGCACGATCTCCGTGAGCGTGAGCAGCTGGCACATCGCGGAGAGCTCCATCAAGGCGCCCAGGGTGCCGCCGTGCAGCGCCTGGATGCGCACGTTGCCCAGCCGGCCGGGCGCGAAATCCATGCGGCCGATCACGTTGGCACCGTCGCGGATCATGGAGAAGCCAAGAAAGCGCGCGTACGGGATCGACGCCATGAGCTTCTGCAGCTCCTCGATCGAACGCGTCTGCGGCAGTTGACCTTCCAGGTTCACGAGCCCGCCCCCTCGTTGACGATGTGTTCGCGCGGGTGCGAGCGCGCGTCCTCGCGGAACACCACGAAGGTGCCGACCGCGGTGGCCACCAGGTCCGACGGATCGCCGTCGTGCGCGACGCCGCGCGCAAATGCGATGTGCTTGGTCAGGCGATGGCACTCGGCCTCGCAGCGCACCGTCCGGCCGGCGCGCGCCGGACGCAGGTAGTCGATGCGCAGGTCGAGCGTCGCCACCCGCCGCAGCTCCTCGAGCTTGGCCAGCACCGCGCCACCGAGAGTGGCGTCGAACATGCCGGTGATCGCGCCGCCATGGATCACGCCGGTCTCGGGATCGCCGACCAGCGCCTCCTGCCAGGGCAGGTCGAACACCAGCGTGCCGATGCCGTTCTCGACATAGCGCAGCCCGAGCTCCGCGTTGTAGGGGATGACATCGACGAAGAAGTCCTGTCCCTTGCCCGGCGGCGGCTTGTGCAATGGATTCATGGGCGGCCCCTAGAACGAGCGCACGTCGACGAAGTGGCCGGCGATGCCCGCCGCGGCCGCCATCGCGGGCGAGACCAGGTGCGTGCGACCGCCCTGCCCCTGTCGTCCCTCGAAGTTGCGGTTGGAGGTGCTCGCGCAGCGCTCGCCCGGCTCGAGCCGGTCGGCATTCATGGCCAGGCACATCGAGCAGCCGGGCTCGCGCCACTCGAAGCCGGCGTCGAGGAACACGCGGTCGAGCCCTTCGGCCTCCGCCTGCGCCTTCACCAGGCCAGAGCCCGGCACCACCATCGCGAGCTTCACGTTCGCCGCCTTCTGCCGGCCCTTGACCACGGTGGCCGCCGCGCGCAGGTCCTCGATACGCGAGTTCGTGCACGAGCCGATGAAGACCTTGTCGATGTGGATCTCCTGGATCGGCGTGTTGGCGGCCAGGCCCATGTAGGCGAGCGCCTTCTCCATGCCGCTGCGCTTGACGGGATCGCCGACCTGCGCCGGATCCGGCACCTTGGCCATGACGGGCAGCACCATCTCGGGCGAGGTGCCCCAGGTGACCTGCGGCGCGATGTCCGCCGCCTCGATGAGGATCTCCTGGTCGAACTTGGCGTCGGCGTCCGAGTGCAGCGTGTTCCACCACGCGACAGCCTGGTCCCAGTGCTCGGGTGCGGGCGCGAAGGGGCGGCCCTTCACGTAGTCGATCGTGGTCTGGTCCACCGCGATCAGGCCGGCGCGCGCGCCGCCCTCGATGGCCATGTTGCACACCGTCATGCGGCCTTCCATCGACAGCGCCTGGATCGCCTCGCCGGCGAACTCGATGGTGTAGCCGGTGCCTCCGGCGGTGCCGATGCGGCCGATGATCGCGAGCACGATGTCCTTGGCGGTGACGCCGGGGCCCACCTGGCCGCGCACCGTGATGCGCATGTTCTTCGACTTCTTCTGGCCGAGCGTCTGCGTGGCGAGCACGTGCTCGACCTCGCTGGTGCCGATGCCGAAGGCGAGCGCGCCGAACGCGCCGTGCGTGGAGGTGTGCGAGTCGCCGCAGACCACGGTCATGCCGGGCAGGGTCGCGCCCTGCTCGGGCCCGATCACGTGCACGATGCCCTGGCGCGGGTCGTTCATGCGGAACTCGGTGATATCGAACTCCGCACAGTTGGAATCGAGCGCGTCGACCTGGGTACGCGAGATCGGATCGCTGATGCCGGCCGAGCGGTCGGTCGTGGGCACGTTGTGGTCGGCCACGGCGAGGTTCGCCGCGAGCTTCCACGGCTTGCGGCCGGCCAGGCGCAGACCGTCGAAGGCCTGCGGACTGGTCACCTCGTGCACGAGGTGACGGTCGATGTAGATCAGTGCGCAGCCGTCGCCGTTATCGCGCACCAGATGCGCATCCCAGAGCTTGTCGTACAGGGTCTTGGAGGTCTTCGAACTCATCGTCGGGCTCTCTGGATGGCCGCGCAGCAGGCTCGCGCGGCGCTTCTGGATGGAGGGGTCCGCCATTCTGGCGCCGGGCGATCCATAACTCCAATGAATCGTTTTCATGTCTTGCATGCCATTCCGGCATGATAGGCGCCGATGGATACCCAATCGCTCGAAGCCTTCCTCGAGGTCGCCGACACCGCCTCCTTCACGCGCGCCGCCGAACGCCTGCACCTGTCGCAGCCGGCCATCAGCAAGCGGCTGAAGAGCCTGGAGGAGCAGATCGGGAAACGGCTGTTCGACCGCGTCGGCCGCTCGGTGCTGCTGACCGACGCCGGACAGGCCCTGCTGCCCTACGCGCGGCGCGTGCTGCAGACCGTGGAGGACGGCCGGCGCGCCCTGTCGCAGCTTTCCGGGACGGTCAGCGGGCGGCTGTCGATCGGCACCAGCCACCACATCGGCCTGCACCGCCTGCCTCCCATGCTCAAGCGCTTCGTGCTCGAGTTTCCGGAGGTCGACCTCGACCTGCATTTCATGGACTCCGAAGATGCGTGCGAGGCGGTGCTCGCGGGCAAGCTGGAGATGGGCATCGTCACCCTGCCGTTGCAGAAGCTCGCCAACCTCGATCGTGGCGTGGTCTGGCCCGACCCCTTGGCCGTCGTGGTGGCGCCCTCGCATCCCCTGGCGACGCGAAAGCGCGTGACCCTCGAGGAGCTTGCCCTGCACCCGGCCGTGCTGCCGGACGAGGACACCTACACGCACCGGATCATCCGCGCCGAGCTGCAGGCGCGCGGCGTCGAGCCACGTGTGCGCCTGGCGACGAACTACCTGGAGACGCTCAAGATGCTCGCCGCCATCGGCCTGGGCTGGAGCGTGCTGCCGGTGTCGATGATCGATGACGGCGTGGTGCGGGTTCCGGTCAGCGGCTTTGCACCGCATCGCGACCTGGGCTGGGTGCGCCACACCGGGCGTGCGGTGTCCGGCCCGGCGCGCGCCCTGATGGATCTGCTCGCCGGCGCCTAGGGCCTGTTAACGCTATTTCGATCGCGGCGTTGCCCCCACAAATCCGGCC
>CAMLNE010000058.1 GCA_946481265.1 uncultured Panacagrimonas sp.
AACCTCGCGGCCCTACAGCCGGAGCGGGTCAAGGCGTTGGCCGGGCGGCTCGCGGCGATCAGGCGCGGGCGATGCGAGGCGCCTTCACCTGGCTCGTGATCCGAGCCAGCCGGCGCGGAGGGCCGGGGCGTGCGGGATTGGCGTCACGTCGGTGATGTTCGAAATCTTGAAACCGGCGGCATTGAGCGCGCGCACGGCGGACTCACGGCCCGGACCGGGTCCCTTGATGCGCACTTCCACGTTCTTCACACCATGTTCCGCCGCGGCCTGCGCGGCCTTGTCGGCGGCAACCTGCGCCGCAAACGGCGTGGACTTGCGCGAGCCCTTGAAGCCCGCAGCACCCGCGGTCGACCAGGAGATCGCGTTGCCCTGGCGGTCCGTGATCAGGACGATCGTGTTGTTGAATGACGCGTGGACATGCACCACGGCATCGCTGATGTTCTTCTTGACGCGCTTGGCGCGCGGCTTGGAACCAGAGGAGGAGCTCGGAGTAGCCATCGTTTACTCGTTCAGTTCTTCTTGATCGCGCGACGCGGGCCCTTGCGGGTGCGGGCGTTGGTGCGCGTGCGCTGACCGCGCACGGGGAGACCGCGGCGATGACGCGTTCCGCGGTAGCAGCCCAAGTCCATCAGGCGCTTGATGCTCATCGAGACTTCACGGCGAAGGTCGCCCTCCACCGTGATCTTGCCAATTTCGGCGCGCAGGGCGTCGAGCTGGCCTTCGGTGAGATTGCGCACCTGCACGGTCGGGTCGAGTTGGGCCGCGGCGCAGATCGCCTTGGCTCGAGTCGGACCGATACCGTAGATCGCCTGCAGGGCAATCACCGTGTGCTTCTTGTCGGGGATGTTGACGCCGGCGATACGTGCCATGACGCGGGGAACTCCAGGATCTAGGACGCGCGAAAAAGGGCGCGAATTGTACGGATTCGGCGAAGACCGGGCAACCTGGCCTTAACCTTGCCGCTGCTTGTGACGCAGATCCGAGCAGATGACACGGACGACGCCGTTACGGCGCACGACCTTGCAATTGCGGCAGATCTTCTTGACGGAAGTACGAACTTTCATTTCAACCTCGGACGACAGACTTACTGCCCCGACCCCGCGTCAGCGGGTCGCGGCCTTGTTGGAACCCAGTGCCTTTAGGCCGGAGCCGCCCGGCTTACCGCCGCCGCCCGGACCGCCCAGCCCCTTCAGATTGGCCTTCTTCAACAGGCCATCGTACTGGTGCGACATCAGATGCGCCTGTAGCTGCGCCATGAAGTCCATGATCACCACCACCGTGATCAGCAGCGACGTGCCGCCGAATGCAAAGGGCACGGCCGCATAGGCGATCATGAACTCCGGCATCAGGCAGATGATGGTGATGTAGGCCGCACCGGCCACCGTCAGGCGAGTCAGCACCTGATCGATGTACTTCGCGGTCATCGCGCCCGGCCGGACTCCCGGAATGAAGGCGCCCGACTTCTTGAGGTTCTCCGCCGTCTCACGCGAATCGAATACCAGCGCGGTATAGAAGAAGCAGAAGAAGATGATCATGCCGGCGTACAGGAAGCCGTGCAGCGCCTGCCCGGGAGAAAGCGCGTTCGACAGCTGGGCCATGAATCCGCCGCCCTGGTCGCCACCGAAGAGCTGGGCGAGCGTGGCCGGGAACAGGATGATCGACGACGCGAAGATCGGCGGGATCACGCCGGACATGTTCAGCTTGAGCGGAAGGTGCTGGGTCTGCGCCGCGAACAGCTTTCGCCCCTGCTGCCGCCGCGCATGGTGCACGGGGATGCGCCGCTGTGCACGCTCGACGTAAACCACCGCGTAGGTCACCGCAACAGTCAGCAGGGCCAGCACGATGACCAGGGCCGGGTTGAGCGAACCCTCGCTCACCAGCTGCGCCGTCGATCCGATCGCCGACGGCAGCCCCGCCACGATACCCGCGAAGATGATCATCGACATGCCGTTGCCGACGCCGCGCTCCGTGATCTGCTCGCCGAGCCACATCAGGAACATGGTCCCCGTCACCAGCGAAACCGTGGCGGTGAACACGAAGCCGAAGCCCGGGCTGATGGCGATACCGCTCTTCTGCAGAGCGAAGGAGGCGCCGATCGACTGGAAGATCGCCAGGCCGAGCGTTCCGTAGCGCGTGTACTTGGTCAGCGTGCGTCGACCCGCCTCGCCTTCCTTCTTGAGTTCCTTGAGCTGCGGCAGCACGGCCGCCATCAGTTGCACGATGATCGAGGCCGAAATGTAGGGCATCACCCCCAGGGCCATGATCGACAGGCGCTCCAGCGCTCCGCCCGAGAACATGTTGAACATGTCCAGGATCGAGCCGCGCGTCTGGTCAAACAGTGCGGCGAGCTGGACCGGATCGACGCCCGGGACCGGGATGAAGCAGCCGACGCGGAAGACAACCAGCGCACCGATCAGGAAGAACAGCCGCCCGCGGACCTCTCCGATCTTGGAGAGATCCGGAACCATCCCGGTGTTGGGCGCCTTTGCCATGACTCGCGAGCGGCCTCTACTCGGCGATCGAACCGCCGGCGGCGGTAACGGCTTCGCGTGCGCCGACCGTCAGCTTCAGACCCTTGAGGCTCAGCTTCTTGCTCAGCTCGCCGGTCTTGATGACCTTGACGATCTCGGTGCCGGCGGGCACGAAGCCCTCCGCCTTGAGAACGGCGACATCGATCTCGCCGGTCGCCTTGACCTTCTGCAGGTCGGACAGGCGCACTTCGGCCGTCAGGCCGAGCAGCGGCGAGTTGAAGCCGCGCTTCGGAAGGCGACGCTGGATCGGCATCTGGCCGCCCTCGAAGCCCTTCTTGCCGCGTCCACCCTTGCGGGCGCGCTGGCCCTTGTGACCGCGACCCGCAGTCTTGCCCATGCCGGACCCGATGCCACGGCCGACGCGGACGCGCTCGGTCTTGGAACCTTCGGCGGGCTTGATCGTGTTGAGTTTCATGTCCTTAGACCTCTTCAACCTTCAGCATGTAGCTGATCTTGTTGACCATGCCCATCACTTCCGGAGTGGCAACCAGCGTGGAGGTGGAGTTGATCTTGCGCAACCCAAGTCCGCGCACAGTGTCCCTGTGCGCCTGCAGGCGACCAAAGGTGCTCTTCACGAGCGTGACCTTGATCTTCTTGTCGTTCGTCGTCGTCATGGCGGATGACCTCAGGCAAGGAGTTCTTCGAGCGTCTTGCCACGCTTGGCTGCGATCTCGGACGGCTGGTTCATCTTCTTGAGCGCGTCGAGCGTGGCACGAACCATGTTGATCGGATTGCGCGAGCCGAAGGACTTGGCGAGCACGTTCTGCACGCCTGCCACTTCGAACACCGCACGCATGGCGCCGCCAGCGATCACGCCGGTACCGTCATAGGCCGGACGCATGAACACGCGAGTGGCGCCGTGCTGGCCCCAGATCTCGTGCTGCAAGGTCAGGCCCTTGAGCGGCACGCTGACCATGTTCTTGCGGGCCTGCTCCATCGCCTTGGAAATGGCCTGGGGCACTTCGCGTGCCTTGCCATATCCAAATCCGACCTTGCCGGCACCGTCTCCGACCACCGTCAGCGCGGTGAAGGCGAACTGCTTGCCGCCCTTGACCGTCTTGCTGACACGGTTGACCGTGACGAGCTTTTCCTTGAGATCGCCGCCGGATTGCGAATCGTCGTACTGGTTGTTTTGGTTCGCCATGTCTTAGAACTCCAGGCCGGCTTCGCGCGCGGCATCAGCCAGCGCCTGAACGCGGCCGTGATACTTGAAACCGGAACGGTCGAAAGCGACCTTGGTGATGCCGGCGGCCTTCGCACGTTCGGCGATCGCGGTGCCCACCTTCTTGGCGGCCTCCACGTTGCCGGTCGACTCGAGCCCCTCGATCACAGCCTTCTCGACCGTCGAAGCCGCTGCCAGGGTGTGCGACGCATCCGGCGCGATGATCTGCGCATAGATGTGCTGCGGCGTGCGGTACACGGTCAAGCGGTTGGCGCCCAGCGTGCGGATATGCATGCGCGTGCGCTTTGCGCGACGCAGGCGAGAGGTTCTTTTGTCTTTCATGCCGCGATGTCCTGTGCTTCGTTACGGTTGCCTCGCTCCCCGCCTTCCATTCGTGCGCGGGGGTGGCGCGGCGCGACTTACTTCTTCTTCGCTTCCTTGAGCTCGACGCGCTCGTCGGAGTAGCGCACGCCCTTGCCCTTGTACGGCTCGGGCGGCCGGAAGCGACGGATGTCGGCAGCAACCTGCCCCACCATCTTCTTGTCGGCACCCTTGACCAGGATCTCGGTCTGCGTCGGCGTTTCCACCGTGATGCCTTCCGGGATCGGGTACTCGATGGGATGCGAGAAGCCCAGCGAGAGATTGACCTTCGTGCCTTGCGCCGCGGCGCGATAGCCGACGCCAACCAGGGTGAGCTTCTTCTGGTAGCCGGTCGTGACGCCGACCACCATGTTGTTGATCAGCGCACGCACGGTGCCCGACTGCATGGCATCTGCCTTCACCGAGGCTTCGGACACGTTGAGGACGCCGTCCTTGATGTCCACCGAAACCGAATCCGGCAGGGCGACATTCAGCGTCGACTTGGCGCCCTTCACGGTCACGGTGCCGTTGGCCGCGGTGATCTGCACTCCGGCCGGAATGTTCACCGGCATTTTTGCTACGCGGGACATGTCTCTTATTCCTTAGGAAACAATGCAGACCACTTCGCCGCCCTGGCCGGCGGCACGGGCCTTCTTGTCGCTGACCATGCCGCTGGCCGTCGATACGATCGCCACACCCAGACCCCCGAGCACCGTCGGAAGCTCGTCCTTGCCCTTGTACACCCGCAGGCTCGGCGTACTGACCCGATCGATCTTCTCGATCACCGGCTTGCCCTCGAAATACTTGAGCGCAACGGTGATGGTCTTCTTGCTGCCTTCCGCGGCGACGTCGTAGCCCAGGATGTAGCCCTCGTCCTGGAGGACGTTGGCGATCGCTTCCTTGGCCTTCGACGACGGGCTCTTGATGGTCTTCTTGCGTGCCGACTGACCGTTGCGAATACGGGTCAGAAAATCGGCAATGGGATCGGTCATCGACATGTGATTACTCTCAAAGCTAGGTCGGCCCTCGGCCTCCCTACTTCTTCAATGGTTACCAGCTGGCCTTCTTCAGCCCAGGAACTTCGCCGCGCATCGCCGCTTCACGCAGCTTGTGGCGCGCCAGACCGAACTTCTTGTAGACACCCCGCGTGCGGCCCGTGATCGCGCAGCGGTTGCGCTGTCGCGTGTAGCTGCCGTCGCGCGGCAGCTTCTGCAGCGTCACCGACGCAGCCTGCTTCTCGTCGTAGGAAGCGTTCGGGTCCTTGAGGACCAGGCGAAGCTTCTCACGCTTCTTCTCGTCCTTGTTGACCTGCTTGGTGCGGCGCGTCTCGCGCTCGATCATGCTGCGCTTTGCCATATCGCGTGACCTTACTTGCGGAAGGGGAAGTTGAAGGCATCGAGCAGCGCCCGTCCTTCTTCGTCCGTCTTCGCCGTGGTGGTGAAGGTGATGTTCATGCCGCGCAGGGCATCGATCTTCTCGTACTCGATTTCCGGAAAGATGATCTGCTCGGTGATGCCGAAATTGAAGTTGCCCTGGCCGTCAAAGCCTCGCGCGGAGATACCGCGGAAGTCGCGGATGCGCGGCAGCGCAACGGCGATCAGACGCTCCAGAAATTCGTACATGCGCTCACGGCGCAGCGTGACCTTCACGCCGACCGGATAGTTCTCGCGCACCTTGAAGGTAGCGATCGACATGCGCGTCTTGGTCACAACCGGCTTCTGGCCGGCGATCGCGGTCATGTCGGCCACCGCGTGCTCGATGACCTTCTTGTCTGCCGTCGCCTCGCCCACGCCCATGTTGAGCGTGATCTTCTTGAGGCGCGGCACGGCCATCACGTTGCAATCGAGCTTCTTCTGCAGCTCGGACGCGATCTTCTCGCGGAAATCAGTCTGGAGGGTCGCCATCGCTATGCTCGCTTAACCGTCCACCAGTTCCTGGTTGGACTTGAAATAACGCACCTTGCGGCGCTTCTCGCCTTCACCCTCGAAGCGGAATCCCACGCGGTCGCCCTTCGACGCCTTGTGGTTCCACAGCATCACGTTCGAGATCTGGATCGGCATCTCCTTCTCGACAATGCCTCCCGCGACGCCGGCGTTCGGATTGCCCTTCTGGTGCTTCTTGACGACGTTGATGCCCTCGACAAGCAGCTTGCCGTCCGCGCGCACCGCGGAGACCTTGCCCCGGCGACCTTTGTCGCGGCCCGTGATGACGACGACGTCGTCGCCCTTCTTGATCTTGCTCATTTGCCTTCGACCTCAGATCACTTCAGGCGCCAGCGACACGATCTTCATGAACCGGTCGCGCAGCTCGCGCGTCACGGGCCCGAAGATGCGGGTGCCGATGGGCTCCAACTTGCTGGACAGCAGCACCGCGGCGTTGCTGTCGAAACGGATCGCGGAGCCGTCCGGGCGGCGGATCGGATGCCTGGTGCGAACGACCACCGCGTCGTGCACCTCGCCCTTCTTGACCTTGCCACGCGGGATCGCGTCCTTGACCGTCACCTTGATCAGGTCACCGACATTCGCGTAACGGCGATACGTCGCACCCTTGACCTGGATGACCTGCACGAGCTTGGCGCCGCTGTTGTCGGCGACGACGAGGAATGATTCCTGTTGAAGCATGGGAGTCTCCTCGTGCTCAGGCGTGGGTCGAAAGCACTTCGACCAGCTTGAAGTGCTTTGTGGCCGAAATCGGACGCGTCTCGACGATTGCAACCATGTCGCCTTCCTTGGCCGACTGGTTCTCGTCATGCGCGTGCAGCTTGGTCGAGCGCCGCAGGATCTTTCCGTAAAGCGGATGCTTCACGCTGCGCTCGACCAGGACCGTGATGGTCTTGTTCATCTTGTTCGACACGACACGGCCGACGATGCGGCGCTCGGTCTTGGCGGCCGCGGCGTCCGACGCCGCTGGAGTATTGGCTTCGCTCATCTCACTTGCTCTTCTGGTTCAGCAACGTCTGCACACGCGCCACCTTCTTGCGCGCATCGCGCGTCAGGTGCGACTGGTTCATCTGCCCCATCGAGGCCTGCATGCGCAGGTTGAACTGCTCCTGGCGCAGCGCAACGAGTTCTGCCTTCAGTCCGACCGCGTCCTTCGAACGCAGCGACTTCACGTAGTCCGTGGTCTTCATCAGAGAATCGTCCTCTGGATAAATGCGCTCTTCACGCTCAGCTTCGCCGCCGCCAGTCGGAATGCCTCACGTGCCTCGGCCTCCGTGACGCCTTCCATCTCGTACAGCATGCGGCCCGGCTGGACCTTCGCCACCCAGTACTCCACGTTGCCCTTACCCGAGCCCATTCGGACTTCGAGCGGCTTCTTGGTGACGGGAACGTCGGGGAACACGCGGATCCACAGCTTGCCGCCGCGCTTGACGTAGCGGGTGATCACGCGGCGTGCCGCCTCGATCTGGCGGGCCGTCAGCATGCCGCGTTCGGTCGCCTTGAGTCCGAACTCGCCAAAGCTGACCTTGTTGCCGGTCAGGGCGAGGCCGGTATTGCGGCCTTTCTGCTGCTTGCGGTACTTCGTTCGCTTGGGCTGCATCATGGCAGCTGGCTCCTAGATATCGTGTAAGTAAGGATCAGGCGGTCGCAGCTTCGGCCGCTTCGTCCTTCTTGTTACCGCGACGGTCATCGAAGACCTCGCCGCTGAACACCCAGACCTTGACGCCGATGACGCCATACGTGGTCTTGGCCTCGGCCGTCGCGTAGTCGACGTGCGCGCGCAGTGTATGAAGAGGAACGCGACCTTCGCGATACCACTCGACACGAGCGATCTCGGCGCCGTTCAGGCGACCTCCGACCTGGATCTTGATTCCCTGGGCACCCTGCCGCAGCGCGTTCTGCACCGCACGCTTCATGGCGCGACGGAACATGATGCGGCGCTCGAGCTGCTGGGCAACTGACTCCGCGATCAACTGCGAGTCGAGCTCCGGCTTGCGGATCTCCTCGACCGAGATGTGCACGCTCTCAGGCTTGAGGCCCATCTTGCCGGCGACATCCTGCTTCAGCTTCTCGATGTCCTCGCCCTTCTTGCCGATGACGATGCCGGGACGCGCGGTGTGGATGGTGACGCGAGCCGACTTCGAGGGTCGCTCGATCCGGATCTTCGACACCGAAGCCGCCGCCAGCTTCTTCTTCAGGTATGCACGAACCTGCATGTCCTTTGTCAGGTTCTCGCAGTACGTGGCGCGCTCGGCATACCAGTTCGACGTCCACTGCGTGGTGATGCCGAGACGGAAACCGTAGGGATTGACTTTGTGACCCATGAGTTCGTCCTTTAGCCCTTCTTGCCGTCGCTGACGCGCACGGTGACGTGGGAGGTGCGCTTGATGATGCGATCGCCGCGACCCTTGGCACGCGGGCTCATGCGCTTCATGACCGGGCCCTCGTCGACCAGGATCTCGCTGACCTTGAGTTCGTCGACGTCGGCACCGTCGTTGTTCTCCGCGTTGGCGATCGCCGAATCGAGCACCTTCTTCAGGATGCCGGCAGCGCGCTGGTTGGAGAACTTCAGGATATTGAGCGCCTCGTCCACCTTCTTGCCGCGGACGAGGTCGGCCACGAGCCTTCCCTTCATCGGAGACAGGCGCACAAACTTCAGAACGGCCTGGGTCTGCATGGCTTACCTCCCCTTACCATCGGTCTTCTTGTCGCCGCCGTGACCCTTGAAGCTGCGGGTCGGCGCGAACTCGCCACACTTGTGGCCGACCATGTTCTCGGTCACGAACACCGGCATGTGCGTCTTGCCGTTGTGAACCTGCAGGGTCAGGCCCACGAACTCGGGCGTGATCATGGAACGACGCGACCAGGTTTTGATCGGCTTCTTGATGCGGCTACCGGACATGTCAGCCACCTTCTTTGCAAGGTGGTGATCCACGAACGGGCCCTTCTTGAGTGAACGCGGCATGGAAGGAGCTCTACTCGATTACTTCTTGTGGCGACTGCGCACGATGAACTTCTGCGTGCGCTTGTTATTGCGGGTCCGGAGGCCCTTGGTCTGCTGACCCCAGGGTGTCACCGGATGCGGATTGCCCTGGCCCGACTTGCCCTCACCACCGCCGTGCGGATGGTCGACCGGGTTCATCACGACGCCACGGACGGTGGGACGAATGCCCTTCCAGCGCTTCGCGCCAGCCTTGCCGAACTGGCGCAGGTTGTGCTCGAAGTTGCTGACTTCGCCTACTGCGGCGCGGCATTCCGCGTGAATCTTGCGTATTTCACCGGAGCGCAGCCTCAGGGTGGCGTACTCGCCTTCGCGAGCGACCAGCTGCACACCGGCGCCGGCCGAACGCGCAAGCTGTGCACCCTTGCCCGGACGCATCTCGATGCAGTGGATGGTCGAGCCGATCGGGATGTTGCGCAGCGGCAGCACGTTGCCCGGCTTGATCGGGGCATCCGTACCGGACTGCACGCTGTCGCCGACCGACAGCCCGCGCGGCGCGATGATGTAGCGGCGCTCGCCGTCGGCGTAGCACAGCAGCGCGATGTGGGCGGAGCGGTTGGGGTCGTACTCGAGCCGCTCGACCTTGGCTGTGATGCCGTCCTTGTTGCGCTTGAAATCGACCAGGCGGTAATGGTGCTTGTGACCGCCGCCCTTGTGGCGCGTGGTCATGTGCCCGTTGTTGTTGCGCGCACCGCCCGGATCATTCTTCTCCAGCAGCGGCGCGTGCGGCGCACCCTTCCACAGGCCCGGCGTCACCACCTTGACCTGGTGGCGGCGACCCGGCGAGGTCGGTTTGATCTTGACCAAGGGCATGGCTTACGACTCCTTCACGCCGCCGGCGAAGTCGATCGCCTGGCCTTCCGCCAGCGTGACGTACGCCTTCTTCCAATCGGAGCGACGGCCCATGGACTGGCCGAAACGCTTGTTCTTTCCCGCCATGTTCAGCGTGTTCACTTCCGTAACCTGGACCTTGAACAGCTGCTCCACCGCCAGCTTGATCTCGGGCTTGGTGGCATCGCGCGCAACCTTGAACACCGCCTGGTTGCCCTTCTCGGCAACGCGGGTGGACTTCTCCGACACCACGGGGGCGACGAGGATGCGATGCAGCCGGCCGGCGGCAACCTTGGTTTGCGTCTGGGCGCTCATGACAGCCAGGCCTCCAGTTTCTTGACCGCTTCGGTCGTGATGACGACCTTCTGGTGACGCAGCAGGGACACCGGATCCAGCCCGTTCACGTCCGTGACGCCGACCTTGTGCAGATTGCGCGCCGACAGGTACAGGCTCTGATCGACGGCATCAGTGATGAGCAGCACATCGTTGGTGCCGTAGTCCTTGAGCTTCTCGATCAGCGTCCGGGTCTTGGCCGCCTCGACGCTCAGCGCCTCGGTGACCAGCAGATGGCCGCCACGCGCCAGCTCGGAGACGATCGAGCGGATCGCGCCGCGGTACATCTTGCGGTTGACCTTCTGAGAGAAGTCGCGCGGTACCGCCGCGTGGGTCTTGCCGCCGCCGCGCCACAGCGGGCTGCGGATCGAGCCGGCTCGCGCCTGGCCCGTTCCCTTCTGCTTCCAGGGCTTCTTGCCGCCGCCGGCGACTTCAGCCTTGGTCTTCTGCTTCTTCGTACCCGCGCGGCCGCCGTTCATGTAGGCGGTCACGACCTGGTGAATCAGCGGTTCGTTGTAATCAGCGGCGAACACGGCGTCGTTGACCGACACCTTGGCGCTGCTGTTGTGTACTTGGATTTCCATGGCTCTGGCCCGATACGAACTGAGTTACTTCACCGTGGGCCGGACGACGACGTCGGCGCCGGCATGCCCGGGAACCGCGCCCTTGACCAGCAGCAGATTCTTCTCGGCGTCGACGCGGACCAGGTCAAGGTTCAGCGCGGTGACCTGCGTGTTGCCCATGTGGCCCGCCATCTTCTTGCCCTTCCACACCTTGCCGGGCGACTGGCGCTGGCCAATCGAGCCGGGCACGCGGTGGCTGAGCGAGTTGCCGTGGCTGGCGCGACCGCCGCCGAAGTTCCAGCGCTTCTGCACACCGGCGAAACCCTTGCCGATCGAGGTGCCGGTGACATCGACCCGCTTGATGTCATTGAAGGCGTCGACCTTGATCTCGGTGCCGGGAGCGGCATCCTTGAATTCGTCGTCAGTGACGCGGATTTCCCACAGCCCGCGGCCGGCAGCGACACCAGCCTTCTTATAGTGACCCGTCAGCGCCTTGTTGACGCGCGACGGCTTCACTTCACCGGCCGTCACCTGCACGGCACGGTAGCCGTCGGTTTCGGTCGTCTTGACCTGGGTCACGCGGTTGGGCGTGCACTCGATGACAGTGACGGGGATGGACTCACCGGCTTCGGTGAAGACCCGCGTCATGCCGGCCTTGCGGCCAATGATGGCAATCGACATGGATGCGTCCTCGTCCTTAGTTGACCTTGATCTGGACTTCCACGCCCGCAGGCAGGTCCAGCTTGGAGAGAGCATCCACCGTCTTCTCGGTCGGATCCACGATCTGCATCAGGCGCTTGTGCGTACGGATCTCGTACTGGTCACGGGCGTCCTTGTCGGCATGCGGCGACACGAGAATCGTGTACCGCTCCTTGCGGGTCGGCAGCGGGATCGGACCGCGCACGACGGCGCCGGTACGTTTAGCGGTCTCCACGATCTCACGCGCCGATTTGTCAATCAGGCGGTGGTCGAAGGCTTTGAGTCGAATACGAATCGACTGGCTGGTCGCGGCCATGCTCTCACTCAGGTCTTAAAGAACGACCCCGGAACACCGGAATCAATGCACTGAAACAAAGGGCTTCAGCGCTGGTGTTGGTCGGGGGGCTAGCTCGAAAGGGCGCGCAGTATAACGGCGAGGATTTGCACCTGCAATGGATTTCGCAGGGTGATCTCCGCTTCTGCCGCGCCGTCCGATGAGTCATCCATCGATGCAACCGGCGCAGTAGCCTGCGGGGCCGCGGATACTACATCTTCGGCGGCGGCAGTTGTTGCTTTATTCGCTCCCGAAGATGTTTTTCGTCGATGAACAGATCGGCGAACCGGTGGGCGATGCCATCGCGGCACGCGACCAAGACAACGAACCCGAGCAGGATCAGTAACGCCAGCGGCAGGCTGATGACAAGAAGCATCAGGCCGAGCACGACATGAACGGGCCGAAGTCGCTGGATTCGAGCCTTCGCAACCGTCCTGGCAAGCCTGCCGAACTCCTCCATTTTCTCGGCGTGCGAGCTCCCCGAGCGCACGGTCGCGAGCGTCGCCCGCGAAGGTGTCGACCGGCGAGGCCGCGCGCCGGTCGGCGCGAGAACCACCGTGCGGGGCTGCGGGACAAGGCTTGGGGGCGGCGACTCCCGCTCCGAGTCGTCGGCGCCGCGCAAGATCGCGCGCAGGACGGGCACCAGGAAGGGCACGAGGACACCACCGAGGACTGCGCAACAGGCCAGCGCAGTGAAGCCGGTGGCGACCCACAGCGCCATGCCGCCGCCGACGCCGAGCAGGACCATGGCCGGACCGATCGAGCGGCTCCAGAGCAGGAGCACGGCGAGAAGCAGCGCCCCGGCCATCGCGTAGCCGGCACCGATGCTGAGCGGATGGAACGCCGGCTCGACACGCTCACCGCGCATCTGCAACACCAAGGCCGGCACCATGACGCGAAGCTGTCCCGCCTGCTGGCGGGCCTCGCCAAGCCAGGCCGCGAGCCCGCCATCAAGGTTCCGCGACAGGCCGTCTCGAAGTCGCTCCAGGTCCTGCGGCAGGTCCTCGAACCAGGGGGGCAGCGGCACCCCTGGCGGCTGCGCGTCGACGCCGCCCCGCGCCACCGCATCGTCCCGGACAGGCACTTCGCCGGCCGGGAGCGCTTCGTCGGCGCGATCATCGGAACGGACCACATCTGGATCCGTCGCCGCGCCGTCCGGAGCGGCCTCCGCCGGAGGATGGCCGACCTCGCCACCGTCGAGCACCGCGATCATGCGCTCCACACCCTGGCGAATTCCGACTCCCGCCTCTCCCCGCCCGAAAGCGGGCACCACCCACCGCGAGAGGATTTCGGATTGCGCTTCGCCGTCAAGGCGCTCGCCGAGCGGACCGGCGACGCGAATCAGGACATAGCCCTCCGCCGACCACAGCAGCAGGGCGCCGCCCGTTTCCGGACTGTCCATGCCCCAGGCCTGCAAGACGCGGTCGGCAAAGGCCTCGAGTTCCTCGCCCGGCGTCTCCCGCACGAGCAGTACCGCAAGCTTTCGCCCGGTCGCGATCTCGTATCGGGCCAGGGCCATCTGCGCGCGAACCATTTCGGCCGGCTCGATCACCCCCGTCTGGTCGGTGACATAGCCGGTCTCCGCCGGGATCGGCGCGATCGCGTGGACCAGGCCAAGCCAACACAGGCACGCCGCCGCAACCCCCACCCATGTATGGCGCATCGAGACCTCCCCTTGCCTGACCGATCCTAACCGGTCCGGCAAGGCTTTCAGGGGTTCAGCCCCGGACGTCCCACCAGTTCGAACGTGATGCCGACCGCATCCTGCACGGACATCAGGCCACCGAGCACCGAGAAGGGTTCGATGCCGAAATCCGACTGCCGCAGCATGAAATCCCCGGACACGCGCAGGCGATCGCCGTCCCGGCCAGCGTGGATCAGCACGGACTGCACGTGCGTGACGCCTTTCAAGGTGATGGCGACGTCGGCCACCAGCAGCGGCCAGTCGCCCGCAAGCGCCTGCGCGCGCAGGCTGACGTACGGGAACCGAGCGGCGTCGGTCACCCGGGGGCCTAGCAGGTTGCGCCGCGTGCCATCGATGTCGGATTCCGAGCGCGGCGAGGCAAAGGTGCCGCCGGTCTGCCTGCGCCAGACCGGGTCGTCGATGACCAGGGCGTCCAGCGGAACCCGAAGATCGAAACGCGAGCCTGAAGCCCGGTCGGGATCCAGCAGGACATAGCCTTCGAGATCCGACACGCCGAGGATGTGGTTGTGCCCGGCCTTGGCCGCCTTCCCGCCGCGGAACACGTAGATGCGCACCACCGAGGCCGCCGGGTCGAGCGTATAGACCTCGCCTTGGGAGGGGGCGGCCTGCTCGTAGGGCATACGCAGATCGACGGGCTCGATCGGGCCGGCGGCTAGCGGCGGCTGTGGCGCGGGGACCTGGCAGCCAGCTGCCATCAAGCCCGCAAGCAGGGCCAGCGCACCAATGGGAAAGCGGCGGATCATGCCTGCATTGTAGGAGTCGGAACCGTCATGGCCGATCGCCCATGAAAAAGGGCGCAAGCATCGCTTGCGCCCCTTGTCCGACTACCGCCCGTCGCTACGTTCGCAGCGACGGCGATCCAAAACGATGATCAGGCGAGGATCTTGGTGACCACGCCGGCGCCGACGGTACGACCGCCCTCGCGGATGGCGAAGCGGACCTGCTCCTCCATCGCAATCGGGTTGATCAGTTCCACCGTCACCTTCACGTTGTCACCCGGCATCACCATCTCCGTGCCCGCCTGCAGCTCCACATTCCCCGTCACGTCCGTCGTGCGGAAGTAGAACTGCGGACGATACCCCTTGAAGAACGGCGTGTGACGACCGCCCTCCTCCTTGGTCAGCACGTACACCTCACCCTCAAACCGGGTATGCGGCGTGATCGAGCCCGGCTTGCACAGCACCTGGCCACGCTCGATGTCTTCCTTCTTCGTGCCACGCAGCAGCAGACCCACGTTGTCGCCCGCCTGCCCCTGGTCCAGCAGCTTGCGGAACATCTCCACGCCCGTGATCGTCGTCGTCGCCGTCGGCCGAATCCCCACAATCTCGACCGTCTCGCCAACCTTCACCACGCCACGCTCAATTCGACCCGTCGCCACCGTGCCACGACCCGAAATCGAGAACACGTCCTCAACCGGCAGCAGGAACGGCTTGTCCGTCTCACGCTGCGGCTCGGGAATGAACGTGTCCAGCGCCGTGTACAGCTCCTCAATCTTCGCCACCCACTCCGGCTCGCCCGCAATCGCCTTGGTCGCCGAACCCCGGATCACCGGCGTGTCGTCACCAGGAAAACCGTACTTGCTCAGCAGGTCACGCACTTCCATCTCGACCAGGTCCAGCAGCTCCGCGTCCTCCACCAGATCGCACTTGTTCAGCCACACCACGATCTTCGGTACGTTCACCTGCTTGGCCAGCAGCACATGCTCACGCGTCTGCGGCATCGGCCCGTCCACCGCCGACACCACCAGGATCGCGCCGTCCATCTGCGCCGCACCCGTGATCATGTTCTTCACATAGT
>CAMLNE010000059.1 GCA_946481265.1 uncultured Panacagrimonas sp.
GCCGCAGCCGTCAGCCACACCCAGGGTGAACCGGACTTCACATAGGCGCGCACGCCCTGGGTGTCGCGCGCAAGCAGCGACCTGGGCATTGCCGCCGCGATTTCTTCTGCTCTGTCGGTCATAGCGAGCTGTATTTCCTGCGCAGACGGTTACGCACCACCTCCGCCAGGGTGTTCAGGAGGAAGGTGAACAGGAACAGCACCAGTCCGGCCAGGAACAACAGGCGGAAGTGGGTACTGCCGACCTCGGATTCGGGCATTTCCACGGCGATGTTGGCGGCAAAGGTACGCATGCCGGAGAACAGGCTGAAGTCCATCACCGCGGTGTTGCCGGTGGCCATCAATACGATCATGGTTTCGCCGACCGCGCGCCCCATGCCGATCATCACCGCAGAGAAGATGCCGGGGCTGGCGGTGGGCAGCACGACGCCGATCAGGGTCTGCCAGGGCGTGGCACCCAGGGCCAGCGAGCCGAGCGAAAGGTGCTTGGGCACCGAGAAGATGGCGTCCTCGGCGATCGAGAAGATCACCGGGATGCCCGCGATGCCCATGGCGATGCCGACCACCAGGGAGTTTCGCTGGATGTAGCTGATGCCCAGCGTGTGGTCCATCCAGTTCTGCATGTTCCCCTCGAAGAACAGTGCCTCGACCGGATGGGCGACAAAGAAGCAGCCCCAGGTGACCAGGACGATCACCGGAATCAGGAGCGCCGCCTCCCAGCCCGGCGGCACGCGCAGGCGAACCGCCCGCGGCATGCGTGACCACAGGTAGCCGAAGATCGGGATCGATGTCGGCAGCAGCAGCAAGGTGAGGAAGACGCCCGGCAGGTTGGTTTCCACGAAGGGCGCCAGCCACAGTCCGGCGAGGAATCCCAGGATCACCGAGGGCAGCGCGGCGAGGACCTCCACCGAAGGCTTCACGATCTGCCGCATCTCCGGAGACATGAAGTTCGCGGTGAAGATCGCGCCCAGGATCGCGATCGGGATGGCGAAGATCATGGCGTAGAAAGCGCCCTTGATCGTGCCCAGCGCCAGCGGCGTCAGGCTGAATTTCGGCTCGAAATCGGAGGTTGAGGACGAGGATTGGTAGATGAACTTCGGCTCGTCGTAGCTCTCGTACCAGACCTTGCCCCAGATCGCGCTCAGCGACACTTCGGGGTGCTCGTTGTCCACCTCGCTGACCCGCAGCTGGCCGTCGGTCGACAGCGCCAGCATGACCTGCGCGCGCGGATTGAAGGCAAGGCGTTCGACCGGTGCTTCGAATACCTGCTGCTCGTGAACGCGGCTTCCGGACGTGGCGTAGAACATGCTGATGCGTCCGGAGGCGTCGCCCACGGCAAAGCCCCGGCGCCGCAGCTCGGGGCCGATCGCCGTGACCGGCGCGCCTCCCCGTACCTTGAATTCGCGTACGCGGGCCAAATACCACTGGCCGCCGTCGCGGCGGGCGGGAAACCACTGCGTGACCTTGCCGTCGTCCTGCGCCACGACAATTGAAATGCCGCCGGCCAGGAAGCGCGCCTCGCTGATACCGGCACCGGCCTCCCTGATCTCGACCAATTCCGGGAGGCCTGCGTCCTCCAGCCGATAGAACGCGATCTTTCCGGCTTCGCGATCGATCACGTACAACCATTTCAGCAGCGGCTCCAGCAGCAGCACGTCCGGCTTCACAGCCGGCATGAAGGTCTGCACGGGCGACTCGGTCAGGGTGACATCGCCGAACAGTGAGGTTTCCTGTTCGTACACCTTCAGGTGCAGCGCCCCGTTGGCGTCGGCGCCCACCAGCATCAGCGCGTCGTCCTCCTGGCGGGCCACGAAGCTCTGCGCCGGGCCGCTCATGAAGGCCAGCGGCGTCTCGCCGCGGGGATAGCCCAGAACCGGCGTGATCAGACGCTTGTCGTCCGGGTAGGTAATCTTGTACTCGTGCGAGAAGATCACCGCCGAGCCATCGTCCAGCGCGCCGGCCAGCAGGCCATGCTCGTCCGCCAAGGTGGTGACGGAGACCAGCTTCCGCTCGCCCAGCTGCAGGGATTCGACGCTGCGGATCGCTCCACCGTACAGGTCGAAGAACGTGATCTCGCCGCTGGCGGCGGCGCGCATGCCGACCTCGCCCTGTTCCTCGGCGGCAAGGAAGAGCGTGGGACCCGGCGTGCCGGGAACGGCGAAGCTGCCGCGCTCCTCCACCTCCGCGCCGGCGAACAGCGGCGCCACTTCCTGGGCGAGGTAGACGAAGATCAGCAGTAGCGCGCCAATCACCCCCAGCCCACCGATCAGCACGACATAGCGCGCCAGCCGATCCTTCAGGTAGCGCGCCTGGAAGCCGCCGCCACCCGCTGTGATGGAGCGAGACAGTTGCGCCGCCGATGCCGGTGACTGAGCAGTGCTCATGGGCCGCGAGATATTTTTCAAGATGATGGAGGCAGCGTGATCGCTACCGCTCCCTTTTCCGGAGCGCCCGGCTACGGGGCGCTCCGGAAAAGGTCCCGGCGCGGGGGTCCGCGCCGGGACAAGACACTACCTCAGAAGCTGGGCTCTCAGAAGGAGAACTGCAGGCGGGTGGCGATGATGTCGAGCTTGCGCGAGTCGACGCCATCGGCATCGTCCTTGCCGGTGATGTACTCGAACATCATGCGGACGGACGGATTCACGAACCAGTTCAGGCCGACGATGAAGTAGGACGCTTCGCGATCCGGCGTCGCCTCGTCGGTCTCGATCGAGTCGTAGCGGATCTTGGCTTCCCAGGCGCCGTACGGGTTGGCCGGCTTCGGCGACTTGAACACGCCCTTCTTCACGTCATAGGGCTTGGTCTCGCCGGTGATGAGCCAACCGAGCTGCACGTAGTACGTGTCGACGTCGATGTCGTCACCGACGGTGGCCGCGCCAGCAGCTTCGGAGAACGTGGCCATCGCGTACTCGCCCTGGCCGTAGAAGGGGCCCATCTTGCCGGCCAGTTCGAAGCCGTAGGTGGTCTGCTCGTCGGTGGTCGCGGTGTCGCCCAGGCTTCCGGAGGGACCGCTGCGGCCCGCGAATCGCGCGCTCGAGGCGGCCGCCGTGCGGCCATTGGTCGGATTGTCGATGCTGGCGGTCGCGCCCAGGTGCAGGACCGTGCTGTCGGTGAGCACCGGGGCGAAGTAGAAGCGTCCGGCCGCACCCATGCCGTCGGTCTCGTTGGCGGTGTCCGTCCCGTTGCGCAGGTTGTAGCCCGAAAGGCCCCAACCCCAGTTGCTGCCCGAACCGTCGAGGAACAGGCCGGTCATGTACTGGCGGCTCCCGTAGATCGACGTGGCGGTCGCGAAGGGCCGCTCCATCATGAAGATCTCGTTGGAGCTGGTCAGCTCTTCCATGCCCCGGTAGGGCTTGGCCTGGCCGATGCGCAGATTGACGACATCCGCGATCTTCGTGCCGATCCACATCTCGCGGAAGCCGCTGCCTTCAGAGTCACCTTGTCCGGCAAAGTCGTTCTCGAACTTGTACGACCATCCATAGGCCTTGCCCTCCAGGGTCAGACGCGCCCGGCGGAAGAACGCGTCGAAGCGCTGCTCGCCGACGCCCTCGTCAAGGTTCTTGTCGTCGTCATCCAGCGGGATGTTGGTATCCAGGTGGATACGGCCGCCAAACTTGGCCTGGAAGCGTCCGTCCTCGGTGCGAATGGTCACGCCGCCCTTGGTCTCGGCGAGATCGGCGTGGGCGACGCCCACGCTTCCACCGATGAACACCGCCAGCGCGCCGTACTGCATCAGCTTGGTCATGAATTATTCCCTGATTGATTTCTGTGTGATCGCCGGCGCCGGCTGGCACTCCGCCAGGGCGCCGGCGTAATGCGACTTACTGAATGCCGAGTTCCGCGCGGAACTTCGCCGCGACCTTCTCGGGCAGGGGGACGTAGCCGTCCTTCTCCACCACTTCCTGGCCCTGCTTGGAGAGGACCATCTTGAAAAATTCGGCCTCCATCGGAGACAGCGGCTTGTTCGGCGCCTTGTTGGCGTAGACGAACAGCACGCGCGACAGCGGATACTTTCCGCTCACCGCGGTCTCCGGCGTGGGCTCGACGAAGTCCTCGCCATCCTTCTTCGCCAGAGGCAGGGCCCGCACGCCGGAAGTCTTGTAGCCGATGCCCGAATAGCCGATGGCGTCCAGGCCGGTCGAAACCGACTGCACCACCGAGGCCGAACCGGGCTGCTCGTTGACGCCGGTCTTGAAGTCGCCCTTGCACAGGGCGTTTTCCTTGAAGTAACCGTACGTGCCGGATACCGAGTTGCGCCCGTAGAGCTGGATGGCGCGGCTCGCGAGATCGCCGGTCACGCCCAGGTCCCCCCAGCGCTGCGCGTCCGTCGCAGCACCGCACTTGCGGGTGGCCGAGAAGATCGCGTCAACCTGAGAAATTGACAAGCCTTTGATTGCGTTGTCCTTGTTAACGAACACGGCGAGGGCGTCGATCGCCACGCCGACACCGGTCGGCTTGTAGCCGTGCTTCTGTTCGAAGGCCTGGATTTCCTGGTCCTTCATGGGCCGCGACATCGGCCCGAAATTCGCCGTGCCCTCGGACAGGGCCGGCGGGGCAGTCGAGGATCCTGCGCCCTGGATCTGGATGTTGACGTTGGGATAGAAGCGCTTGAACTGCTCGGCCCAAAGCGTCATCAGGTTGTTCAGCGTGTCCGAACCGACGCTGCTGAAGTTGCCCGAGACGCCCGACGCGGGCTTGTATTCCGGCAGCGCGGGATCGACCGCCGCCGACAATGAGGTCGCGGCGGCCGTGGTGGCGACGCCGAGAGCCAGCGCGAGCTTCCTGAAGTTCATAGAGGGGGTCCTTGGTTGTCTGCGATAGAGGTGACGGCGCGCATCCTCGTCTTCGACCAAGAAAACCGTGTGACCGCCAGATGACGTTTGCGTTACAGCGGGGGAGCCTGCGCGGCGTGCTTGCCGGACCGCTTGCCCGACTCTCGTGGCCGCCGCATAGCGGACGGCGCCTTGCCCGCGACTCCCTAGTAATGGGAGGCGGTGCGCACGCTGCAGAGAGTGGGGGGGTGCTTCGCCAGGAGAACTACGGCAGAAAGCCGGCTACAAGCCCCCGCCGAGCGCCTTGGCGGCCATCGTCCCGCCGATGAAGATCAGCAAGCCCGAGATGGTGCGCTTGAGCGTGCGATCGTCCAGCCGGAACGCGATGCGGGTGCCCAGCCAGATGCCCGGGATTGCACCGGCCAGCAGAAACCCGAGCATGGGGTAGTCGACGGTACCCAGGCTTGCGTGGCCGAGGCCTGCGATGCCGGTGATCAGCACGGCGTGGGCCAGGTCGCTGCCCACCAGGCGAATCGGAGCCTGGTGGGGATACAGGATCAGCAGCAGCATCATCCCGATCACCCCGGCGCCGACCGATGAGATGGTCACCAGGCAGCCGACCAGGGCGCCACAGACCATCGTCAGGCCCCGCTGGTGGCGAACGATGAAGCCCGGAGCATCGACCCGCTCGCGCTTCTTGACGTGCCGCAGCAACGGCTCCTGCAGAAGCGCGAAGGTGGCGGTGAGGATGATCGCGCCGGCGAGGGTCAGCTTGATCAGCTGGTCCCCGCCTGGACCCGCGATCTGCCATCGAAGCAGCAGCAGCGTAATGGCGACGGAAGGCAGGCTTCCCGCGGACAGCCAACCGACGATCTTCCAGTCCACGGTTCCTTTGCGTCCGTGCAGCATGACGCCGAAGGCCTTGCTGATCGATGCGTACAGGAGGTCGGTTCCCACCGCGACCGCGGGCGAGATTCCGTAGAAAAGAATCAGGATGGGCGTCATCAGCGACCCGCCCCCGACGCCTGTTGCTCCTACCGCCGTGCCGACGACGAGACCTGCGAGCGAGAAAGCAAACCCATCCATCGGACCGCGTTATGAGATTCGGGAATAAGTCGCTACGTTACGGCTTAAAGCTTCCGATTAAGAGTCGTCGCCAAATCTAAGCAAAGCACGTTAATGCATAACCCCTGAATGGCTTGGATCCGATTTCAGTGGGTAATGTATATTTTCGAATATATATCTGCCTTCACATATCAAATAAGAATATATTCGACCGCGCCATGAAAATTCGACAACTCCATTACATCCAGGAGGTTGCCCGCCGCGGCCTCAATGTCACGGCAGCGGCGGAGGCCTTGTTTACCTCCCAGCCCGGCGTCAGCAAGCAGATCCGCATGCTCGAGGACGAGCTCGGCGTGAGTATCTTCGTGCGCAACGGCAAGCATCTGTCCGAGATCACCCCCGCCGGGCGCCGGATCCTCGAGTACACGCAGCGGCTGCTGCACGAGGCGGAAAACATCAAGAACATCGCCGAAGAGTTTCGGGATACGGATCGTGGCGACCTGTCGATTGCCACCACCCACACCCAGGCGCGCTACGCGCTGCCCCCGGTGATCCAGCGCTTCCGCGCCCGCTTTCCCAAGGTGACCCTGCACCTGCACCAGGGCTCGCCGCCCCAGATCGCCAAGCTCGCTTCGGACGGCCAGACCGATTTCGCGATCGCAACCGAGGCCCTGGAGCTCTTCGACGATCTCGTGATGCTGCCCTGCTATCACTGGAACCGCATCGTCCTGGTCAAGCCCGACCATCCGTTGGCCGGCATCCAGCAGGTGGGACTGCGCGAATTGGCCGCGCATCCCATCATCACCTATACCTTCGGGTTCACCGGACGTTCGAAGCTGGACCAGGCCTTCGCCGCCCACGGCTTGCGACCGGACGTGGTCCTCACGGCGGTCGACGCGGACGTCATCAAGACCTACGTCCGCCTGGGTCTGGGCGCCGGCATCGTGGCCGACATGGCTTACGGTCCCAAGGAGGATTCGGATCTGGTCGCCCTGAAGGTGGATCACCTGTTCGAGAACAGCACGACCCACATCGGCTTCCGTCGGGGCATGTTCCTGCGAGGTTACATGTACGACTTCATCGCCTCCTTCGCGCCGCACCTGACGCGCGACGTCGTCGACGAGGTCTCGGCGATCCACGATGCCGGAGCCCGCGCGCAACGATCCCGCGAACTCATGAAGGCGCTGCCGGACTGACCGGCGAGCCTCCATATTTCCAGTCGGTCTTACGATATAGCCTGACCGCGCTATAGCCCCCGGGGTCCGCCTGATAGCCTGCGCGCCCGCCCCCAGCAGAGTTTCGTCCGGAAGATCGATGTACCGCTACGACCAGTACGATCAGACGCTCGTCGACGAGCGGGTCGCGCAGTTCCGCGACCAGACGGAGCGCTTCCTGGCAGGCCAGCTGCCGGAAGAGGACTATCGCGCATTGCGCCTTCGCAACGGCCTGTATATCCAGCGGTTTGCACCGATGCTGCGCATCAGCATCCCATATGGATTGCTGTCCAGCGCCCAGGTCAGGATGCTCGGCCACGTCGCCCGCACCTATGACAAGGGTTACGGCCACTTCACGACGCGCCAGAACATGCAGTTCAACTGGCCGGAACTGGCGCGGGTGCCCGACATCCTCGCCGACCTGGCCACGGTGCAGATGCACTCCATCCAGACGTCCGGCAATTGCATCCGCAACATCACCTCGGACCACCTTGCCGGGGTCGCGCGCGACGAGCTGGTCGATCCGCGCCCCTACTGCGAAATTACCCGCCAGTGGGCCACCTTCCATCCCGAGTTCAATTGGCTGCCACGCAAGTTCAAGATCGCGTTTTCCGCCTCGCAAAGCGATCGCGCCGCGATCCGGGTGCATGACATTGGCGTGCAGATCGTGCGCAACCAGGCCGGCGAACTGGGCTACGAGATATATGTCGGCGGCGGACTCGGGCGCACGCCCATCATCGGCGTAAAGATCGCGGACTTCGTGCCGGAGCTGGACCTTCTCTCGTATCTGGAATCGGTGCTCCGCGTCTACAACCTGCTGGGTCGGCGCGACAACATCTACAAGGCGCGCATCAAGATTCTGGTCAAGGAGACAGGGGCCGAGAAGTTTCGTGCCCTGGTGGAGAAGGAGTGGCTTCGGATCCGCGACGGCGAGCTCAAGCTCGACGGCGCCGAGATCGAACGCATGCGCGGACACTTCACTGTGCCCGCCTATGAACAGCTGGCGGCGGTCGACGCCCTGCACGAGTCCCGGCTTCTCCAGGATTCCGCGTTCTCCGCCTGGGCGCGGCGGAACCTGCACCCCCATCGGCAGCCCGGCTATGCCGTGGTCTTCATCTCGCTCAAGGCCAACGGGGTGGCGCCGGGGGACATCACGGCCGCGCAGCTCGACGTCGTCGCGCAACTCGCGGACGATTACTCCTTCGGCGAGATCCGCGCCACGCACGACCAGAATCTCGTGCTCGCTGATGTGAAGCTCAGCGACGTCCATGCCGTCTGGAAGGTGCTCTCCAAATCCGACCTGGCGACCCCCAACATCGGCCTGCTCACCGACATGATCTGCTGCCCGGGCCTCGATTTCTGCGCGCTGGCCAACGCCAGCTCCATCAGCGTGGCGCAGGACATCTTCGATCGCTTCGAGAATCTCGATCACCAGCACGACATCGGGCCGATCAAGGTCAAGATGTCCGGCTGCATGAACGGCTGTGGTCATCACACCGTCGGGCACATCGGGATCCTCGGCGTCGACAAGAAGGGCGAGGAGTGGTACCAGATCACGCTGGGCGGCTCTGCCGGCAACGACGCCAGCCTCGGAGACCGGACGGGGCCCTCGTTCTCGCGCGAGGACATCGGCGGCGCGGTGCAGCGCCTCATCGAGGTTTATCTGGAGCGTCGCGACAGCGAGGACGAGAGCTTTCTGGAGACCTATCGCCGCGTGGGAATGGCGCCCTTCAAGAGTCGCCTCTATCCGGCTGCGGCCCCCGCATGAGCACCCTGCTACGTGCCGACGGTGTCGTCGAGGATCGCTACCTTCCCGTCGCAGACGAACAACCCCTTCCCGCCCAGGACCCGATCCTTGTTGATCTGGCGAGATGGGAACAGGAGCGTGAGCGCCTTGCAGCGCGCCATGCGCCGCTGGGCATCCGGCTGCCGAACACGGCGGTGATCGCCGATCTGGATCCCGCTGTGCTGCGCGCGGACCTCATCGTGCTGGATTTTCCCTCGTTCGGCGATGGTCGTGCCTATTCGCAGGCGCGCCTGCTGCGTGAAGCCCGCACCTACCGCGGAGAGCTGCGCGCAACCGGGGCCGCCGTCGTGCGCGACCAGCTCCTCGGCATGGTCCGCTGCGGGATCGACAGCTTTTTGCTGCGTGAGGATCAGTCGGTCGAGCGCTGCCTGCAGGCGCTGCGCGACTTTTCCGTCGCCTACCAGCCGGCACATGATGGAGCGCCGCTGGTTCGCAGGCTGCGCCGCGCGCCAGCCCCAAACTGAGCGCTGACTGAACCGCAAGCAGGCTCCGCCAAAGCGATTTCGACCAAGTTCGAGGCTTGTCATCTCGACAGCCTTCCGCTCTAATTGCCGCGATGCAGCGCGAAACGCGTTCCAGGTCAGCACATACAAATATGCGGGGAAAAAACGCCATGAAGCTCAAAGTCGTTGCGGCAACGTTTGCTCTGAATGCGGTTGCTGCGGCTCTGGTTACCGCGAATGCGCAGGGGGCAGCCATCTCGGTGCCGCAGTCGGCGCCCAATTCATATGCAGGTGCCACCTTCGGCTCGCCGATGGCTTTCGGCGCGGATTGGGGCACGGTCGGCATCGGTGTCTTCGGCCAGACCTTGCCTGACTCCTTCAACGGCACCAAGGTCGATAACGACGAGGACGTCGACGGCAGCGCGGCGCTGGTCTTCGGTCTCGGCGATGCTGACAAGTACGTCGGCCTCGAAACGGCGATTGTCACCACCTCGCTGACCGGGTCGGGCGATCTGACCGGCAACGACGATTCCGACGAGTTCGGTGAGTCGGGCGGCCTGTCCTTCAAGCTCCACACCAATGTCCCGGGCGGCGCGGCGCTGGCCATCGGCGTCATCGGCACCGGGCGCTGGGGTGAGGCCGAGGACAACAACGAGTCGAGCGTCTACGCCAACGCCACCAAGGTGTTCTCGATCGATACGGGCTCGCGCAAGCACGCACTGGTCGCCAACATCGGCGTCGGTGACGGCAGCTTCACGAGCGGCTTCAACGACGATGGCGTGAATGTCTTCGGCTCGCTGGCGTTCTACATCACGCGTCAGTTCTCGCTGATCGCCGATCACACCGGCCGCTTCACCAACCTCGCCGCTTCGGCTGCGCCGATCCGGGGCATCCCGCTGGTCGTGACGGTGGGCGCGGTCAACGTCGGTGAGCGATTCGACTCCGACGTCGAGTTCGGTGGCACCCTTGCCTACACGCTCAGCTTCTGAATCTGAGCCGACTGACTACACGGAGAAACACATGTACTCCCAGATCCTGAAATCTCTCGCGGCTCTCGCGCTCGCAACCGCCGGTACGGTGGCAATGGCGCAGGTCTCCGGCGGCGGTGTGTCCGGCAGCGGCATCAGTGGCATCAGCGGCGTTTCGGGCGGCCTCGGCATCGACTTCGCGGCGGGCCAGGCTGCAGGCTCGAACACGGAGAAGAACGGCGGCTTCGCCCAGTCCGTTGAAGAGGCCATGGGCGGCGCGCCCAGCCAGAGCGGCGGTGACTGCGGCAAGCTGAAGTGCGATTGATCGACTGACGGCAACCGTCAATCGAACACAGCCGCCATCAGATCCTGATGGCGGTCTGTCCGAAGTAGCTTTGCAGCACCGACGGGATCGCAATCGAACCGTCCGGCTGCTGGTAGTTCTCCAGGACCGCCACCAGTGTGCGTCCAACGGCAAGGCCCGAACCGTTCAAGGTATGAACGAGTTCGGGCTTTTTCGTCTGTGGATTCCGATAGCGCGCGAGCATCCGGCGTGACTGGAAGTCCTCGAAATTCGAGCAGGAGCTGATCTCGCGGTAGCGGTCCTGCGAAGGCAGCCAGACCTCGATGTCGTAGGTCTTGGCCGCGGCAAACCCCATGTCGCCGGCACACAGGGTGACTGTCCGATAAGGGAGCTCGAGCTTCTTGAGGATGTTTTCGGCGTGCGCGGTCAGCTCCTCGTGCGCGCTGGAAGAATGCTCCGGCAGCGTCGCCATGACGAGTTCGACCTTCTCGAACTGGTGCTGTCGGATCATGCCACGGGTGTCCTTTCCCGCCGCACCCGCCTCTGCTCGGAAACACGGCGTGTGGCAGACCCATTTCCGCGGCAGCGATCCGATCTCGAGGATTTCGTCACGCAGCAGATTGGTCACGGGCACTTCTGCCGTAGGAATCAGGCGCCAGTCCTGCTCTCCCTTGAGCGCGAACAGGTCTTCACCGAACTTCGGCAGCTGACCGGTTCCGCGCAACGAGGCCGCGTTCACGATGTAGGGAACGTAGAGCTCCTCGTAGCCATGCTCCGAGGTGTGCACGTCGAGCATGAACTGGGTCAGGACCCGGTGCAGGCGGGCAAGGCCCGCGCGCAGAACCGTGAACCGCGCACCGGTGAGCTTGGCGGCCGCGGCAAAATCCATCATCCCGAGGGACTCGCCGATATCGGCATGGTCCCGCGCGCCCTGCGCCGGCCGCGGTATGCCCCAGCGCCGGACCTCCACGTTGTCGTCCTCGCTGCGGCCGTCCGGCACCGAAGTCTGCGGCGTGTTGGGCAGCCCCATGGCGAAGTCCTCGAACTCCGCCTGCACGGCGGCCAGGCGCCCCTCGTTGTCGGCGAGCAAGGCCTTGATCCGGTCCATGTCGGCCAGGATGGGAGAGGCATCCTCTCCTTTGGCCTTGGCCTGTCCGATGCGCTTGGAACCGACATTGCGCTCCGCCTGGAGCTTCTCGGTATCCGTCTGGATCTGCTTGCGCGCCGCTTCGAGCGCACGGAAACGCCCGAGATCGAGCACGAAGCCACGCCGTGCGAGCTGGGCCGCGAGGACTTCGGGTTCCGCGCGCAGGCGGCGGGGGTCGAGCATGGAGGAATCCTGGGTAGACGCTGGGGGACGGTGATTATCGCGGCAGCGGAAGCCTCACGCGAACAGCAGTCGCGTACTCCACAGCCCAAGGCCGCAGGCAGCCAGCCCCAGTGCCAGCGTGGCGCAGACGTAGCCGAGTGCATCGAGCACCGTGCCGGTACGCAGCAGGTCCAGGGTTTCCACCGAGAACGCGGAGAACGTGGTGAACCCGCCGAGCAAGCCCGTCATCAGGCCAAGGCGAATCCACTCCGGTATCGATGGCCGCAGCGCAAAGGCCGCGAACAAGACGCCGATGGCAAAGCTACCCAGCACGTTCACGGCCAGCGTACCCCAGGGCCATCCGGGGGCCAGCGTCCGCGCCAGGTTGGCCACGCCGTATCGCGCCACCGATCCGATGGCTCCGCCGAGAGCGACGGACAGCCAGACCGCCATGCTCACCGGTCCGGCTTCCCGGGGACCGAGCCGCGCAAGGCCGCGAGGCGCTCGGCGATGCGGCCCTCCATCCCTCGCGGACTGGGTGTGTAGAACCGGGTGCCGACCAGCGCATCCGGGAGGAACTGTTGTCCCGATGCGTGCGCCTGGGCTTCGTCGTGGTCGTAGCGATAGTCCTTGCCGTAGCCAAGGTCCTTCATCAGGCGCGTCGGCGCGTTGCGGATGTGCATCGGCACCTCGAGCGAGCCCTGCGCTTCCACCGCCGCGCGCGCCGCGCCGTAGGCGGCATAGACCGCGTTGCTCTTGGGTACGCCGGCGAGATAAACCAGCGCCTGCGCGATGGCCAATTCCCCTTCCGGACTGCCCATGCGCTCGTAGGCGTCCCAGGCGTCCAGGCACAGGCGGATCGCGCCCGGCTCGGCCAGCCCGACGTCCTCGTAGGCCATGCGGGTGACGCGTCGCGCGATGTAGCGCGGATCGCAGCCTCCGTCGATCATGCGCGCGAACCAGTACAGCGCGGCGTCCGGATCACTGCCACGCACCGACTTGTGCAAGGCGGAGATCTGGTCGTAGAAATTCTCGCCCTGCTTGTCGAAGCGACGCAGCCCGCGTCCGATCAGCTTTTCCAGCAGCGCATCCGGCTTGTCCGCGGCGGCACGCGATAGCTCCACCGCCGTATCGAGCAGGATCAGCGCGCGGCGCGCATCGCCATCCGCCGCCTCGGCAATACGTTCCAGCCAGCTCTGTGGCAGGGCTTGCGAATCCAGTCCCAGCCCGCGTTCCGCGTCGGTCAGGGCGCGTTGAACCAGCTCCAGCAGGGCGGACTCGTCGAGCGCGCGCAGCACGAACACGCGCAGGCGGGACAGCAGGGCCCCGTTTAGCTCGAAGCTCGGATTCTCGGTGGTTGCACCCACCAGCAGCAGAGTGCCGTCCTCGACGAATGGGAGAAGGGCATCCTGCTGGCTCTTGTTGAAACGGTGGATCTCGTCGATGAACAGCACGGTGCGCCGCGCCGACAAGCCCTTGGCCTCCGCCTGCGCGCGCGCCACCGACTCGCGGATCTCCTTGACCCCGGCCAGCACCGCCGAGAGCGTGAGGAACGCTGCATCCACGTGCTGTGCAATCAGGCGCGCCAGTGTTGTCTTGCCGACCCCGGGCGGCCCCCAGAACACCATGGACGGGATGCGTCCGGACTCAAGCAGGACGCGCAGCGGTGCACCCTCGGCGAGCAGGTGCGCCTGGCCCACGACTTCGTCGAGCACGCGCGGCCGCATGCGCTCGGCCAGCGGCGCCACCGCGTTCACGACCCCGCAGCTCCTTCCACCACCTCCACGCCCTTGGGCGGCGTGAAGTGGAATTGGCGCTCGTCGAGCGGCGTATTGACCTCCAGGTCGCGCAGCTCCACCTCGGTGGATCCGCCCAGCGGGTCGGAAAAGCGCAGGCGCTGCGGCACGCCCTGCTTGAGCCAGAGCTCGATCGATTTGAAATCGCTCTGCTCGGACTTCGGCTCCAGCGAGACCACGCGCAATCCTTGCTTCTCCCCCAGATCACGGGTCGTGAAGTTCTCCGCCAGCCGCGCCTTCTGCGCGAGCAACTCGGCCGGGGTCCCGGCCAGCGTCTCACCCGCCGGCCGCACAGTGACCTGCTTCAGATCCGGGTCGTACACCCAGATGGTCTGTCCATCGCAGACCATCAGCTGCTCGTAGGGCTGATCGTAGGACCAGCGGAAGCGGCCCGGACGCGAGATCGACACCATTCCGGCCCCCGACGAGATCAGCTCCCCGTGTTCATCGACCTGGGTCTGCACGAAGCTGCCGCTGAGCGTGCGCACGTTCTCGACGAAGGCCTTGAGCTCCTCCTCGGCCGAGGCCGCGCGGGCAGCGGGCATGCCGGCCGCAAGCACCAGGCAAGCAAAGACGGGCGCTAGAAGCACGGGAAGAAGGGCGGACCACCGGAACGGCGGATTGGCACGGGGCATGGTTTCGGGTTCTTGTGTTTCGGTGCGGCCCTGCCGCGTTCAGGGGGATTCTTCCAGGCGATGCCGAACCGGGCCTGAAGCCCTACTCGCGTCCCCCAGGCACGAGAATGTCGCGATTTCCCCCAGGCCCGCTCGGCCCGACCAGGCCGGACGATTCCATCTGCTCGACCATGCGCGCTGCACGGTTGTAACCGATCTTGAGCCGGCGCTGCACCCAGCTCACGCTGGCCTTGCGTTCCTGCATCACCATGGCCACCGCCTGATCGTAGAGCGGATCGGCCTCGGCATCGTCGGCGCCATCGCCGCCGGCGTTGGGCTGGGGCTCGTCGGCGCAGATATCCTCGATGTAATCCGGCGGGGCGACCTGCTTGAGGTAGGCGACCACCTTGTGCACCTCGTGATCGTCCACGAAGGCGCCATGAACGCGGGCGACCGTCGAAGCTCCGATCGGCCGGTACAGCATGTCGCCGTGACCGAGCAGGGTTTCGGCACCCTGCTGATCCAGGATGGTCCGGCTGTCCACGCGCGAGGCCACCTGGAACGCGATGCGCGACGGAATGTTGGCCTTGATCAGGCCGGTGATGACGTCGACGCTGGGCCGCTGGGTGGCAACGATCAGGTGGATGCCGGCGGCACGCGCCTTCTGCGCCAGACGGGCGATGAGCTCTTCGACCTTCTTGCCGACCACCATCATCATGTCGGCCAGCTCGTCGATCACCACCACGATATGCGGCAGCGCTGCCAGCGCCTCGGGCTCGGTCAGCGGCGACTCGCCCTCGTGGCCGAACAGCTCCGGTGCGATCTTGAGGGGATCGCGGATCGGGATGCCCGATTCGGCAGCGTCTTCGATCTTCTTGTTGAGGCCCGCGAGGTTGCGCACGCCGAGCTGCGTCATCAGGCGGTAGCGTCGCTCCATCTCG
>CAMLNE010000060.1 GCA_946481265.1 uncultured Panacagrimonas sp.
GATCAGTAGATTGAAGCGGATTCTCCGGCGACCTGTGAGAAATGCGGGCTAGGCCAGCCTCGCGCAGAAGCGAAGAAGGGCCGCGCGGGGCGGCCCTTCTTGATGCGGTTTCCGAAGCGGCGAAGCTCAGCTCATCGCGAAGCCCTGGTAGCCGCTGGCTTTCACGTCCTCGCACTGCTGGCGGTAGGCGCCGACGCCGCCGATGTACGACAGCAGCCGCGGCAGCTTGCCCTCCACGTTGCTGCCCATGTACCAGGACTTGGTCTTGGGAATCAGCGTCATGTTGGCGACCTCGTCGTGGTGCGCGATCCAGCGGTCTTCCATCTCGCGGGTCGGTTCGATGGTGTCGGCACCCTTCTCGCGCGAATAGCGGATGCAGTCGCTGATCCAATCCACCTGCTGCTGCAGGCAGGTCGGCACGTTGCAGAATGCCGCGGCCGGTGCGAACGGCGCCATCGTGGTGAACAGGTTGGGGTAGCCGTGGACGCTCAGGCCCATCGTCGTGCGGATGCCCTTGGCCCAGCTCTCCTTGAGCGAGACCTTCTCGCGGCCACGGATGTCGATCGTCGACAGCGCGCCGGTTCCGCTATCGAAGCCGGTGGCGAAGATCAGGATGTCGAGCGGGATCTCGCCGGCCGAGGTCTTGATGCCCTGCTCGGTGATCGCCTCGATGCGCTGCTCGTTGACGTCGACCAGCGAGACGTTCGCGCGGTTGAAGGTCTCGAAGTAGCCGGTCTCCAGGGGCACGCGGCGGGTGCCGAAGCCGTAGTCGGTCGGAATCAGCTTGTCGGCGACCACAGGATCCTTGATGCGTGCGCGGATCTTGGCGCGCACGAACTTCGAGATCTCCTCGTTGACCTCGGCGTCCGTGAACAGGTCGCGGAAGCCGCCGATCCACATCGACAGCGAGCCGTCCGCCCACAGCTTCTCGAGGATGGCATCGCGCTCCTCGGCATCGGTCTCGCGGAACGACTTTTCCTCGAAGTCGTAGTCGAAACCGGCGAAGGTGCCGTGCACGCGATTCCTGAGTTCGGCGTACTTGGCGCGGAACTCCGCGTGGTCGGCCGGCGTGTACTTGGGATTGCGCATCGGCACGGCGTAGTTCGGCGTGCGCTGGAACACCGTCAGGTGATCGACCTGCGGGGCGATGGTCTGGATCACCTGGATGCCGGTGGCGCCGGTGCCGATGATGCCCACGCGCTTGCCCGAGAAATCAACCGGGGCCTTCGGCCAGCGGGCGGTGTGGAAGATCTGGCCCTTGAACTTCTCGTGGCCGGGGAACGGCGGCAGCAGCGGGGCCGACAGGCCGCCCGTGCACATCACCACGTACTGCGCGTCGAACACCTCGCCCAGTACCGTCGTCACGGCCCAGCGACGGGTCGATTCGTTGTAGTGCGCCGACCTCACGCGCGTGTTGAACTGGATGTTCTCGCGCAGCTCGAAGCGGTCGGCCACGTGGTTGAGATACTTCTCCACCACGCTCTGGTCGGGAAAGCGCTCCGGCCAGGTCCACTCGTTGAGCAGCTCGTCGGAGAACCAGTACTGGTAGATGTAGGACTGCGAGTCCACGCGCGCGCCGGGGTAGCGGTTCCAGTACCAGGTGCCGCCCACGCTGGTACCGGCCTCGAGCACCTTTACCTTCAGGCCCTGCTCGCGCAGGCGATAAAGCTGATACATGCCGGAAATTCCGGCGCCGACGACGATCGCGTCGCAGGGTTTGGCGGACCGCGGGGTAGCAGTTATCACGAACACTCCTTGTCTAAAGGTCGGCGCGCGCGCGGAGGGTCGGACACCCTCCGTCGCTTCATGGACGCCGATGTGCGTGCCGCAGGCCGCGCTGCGCACGCAGGGGCCGCGCGGCGCGCGGCCCCGTTACTGTTCCGATCGCGGCCCCGTTGGATCAGCTCAGCGCGAAGCCCTGGTATCCGCCGGCCTTCACCTCGTCGCATGCCTGCTTGTAGACGTTGACGCCGCCTGCATACGACAGCCGGCGGCGCGGCGTGCCCGGAACGTTCGAGCCCATGTACCAGGAGTCGGTCTTGGTCAGCAGCGTCGCGTTGGCGATCTGGTCGTGATGCTTGACCCACTCGTCTTCCTTCTCGGCGGTGGGTTCCATCACCGAAAGCTTGTGGTCACGCATGTACTTGATCGTGTCGGCGATCCAGTTGGCCTGCTGCTGCAGACACGTGGTCATGTTGCACAGCGCCGCCGCCGGCGCGAGCGGAGCGCCCGTGGTGAACAGGTTCGGGTAGCCATGCACCTGCAGGCCCATCGTGGTGCGGATCTCCTTGCCCCAGTCGTCCTTGAGCGAACGGCCGGCGCGGCCGCGGATGTCCATGCGCGTCAGCGCGCCGGTGCCCGCGTCGAAGCCGGTGGCGAGGATCAGGATGTCCAGCTCGTGCACCTTGCCGTCGGAGGTCTTCACGCCTTCGGGCACGATCTCCGTGATCCCGGTCTTGTGGCAATTGACGGCCGTGACGTTGGGACGCAGGAACGATTCGAGATAGCCGTTCTCCAGCGGTACGCGGCGCATCCCGAAGCCGTGATCGGTCGGAACGAGGACCTCGATCAGGTCCGCGCGGTTCTGGAGACGCCGGCGCATCTTCTCGCGCGCAAAAGCGCTGATGTCGTCGTTCGCCGCACGCTCCGAGAAGACCTCCGGATACGACCCGATCCACATCGCCAGCGAGCCGTCGGCCCACAGCTTCTCGTACACCGCGCGGCGCTGCTCCGGCGTCGAGTCATGCCAGCTGCCGTTCGAAAAGTCGTAATCGAAACCGGCGAAGGTGGCGTTGACCTGGTCCTTGATCTGGCTGAAGCGGTCGAGGATGCCCTTGCGCTCTTCCTCGGTGTACTTGGGATTGCGGATCGGAATGCTGAAGTTGGGATTGAGCACGAACACGGTCAGGTGGCCGACCTGGGGCGCGATGGTCTGGATGACCTGCATGCCGGTCGCACCCACCCCGACCACGCCGACGCGCTTGCCCGCCAGGTCGACACCTTCCTTGGGCCAGCGCGAGGTGTGGAACAGCTTGCCCTTGAACGTCTTCTGGCCGGGGAACATCTCGGCCATCGGCGCCGACAACATGCCGGCGCAGCTGACGAAGAACTGCGTGTCGTACACGTCGCCGTTCTCGGTGGTGACCGTCCAGCGATTGGTCGACTCGTTGAAGTGCGCCGACTCGACGCGGGTGTTGAACTTGTAGCTGCGACGCAGATCGAGCTCGTCGGCCACGAACTGCAGCCACTTCTCGGTATCCGGCTGCGGCGCGAAGCGCTCCTTGGGACCGCCCCACTTCTTGTTCAGCGCCTCGGAGAACCAGTACTGGTAGACCTCGGTCTGCGAGTCGAAGCGCGCGCCCGGATACCGGTTCCAGTACCAGGTGCCGCCGACATCGGAACCCGCCTCGATGCCGAGGACATTCAGACCCATTTCACGCAGGCGATGAAGCTGGCACAGGCCGGCGACGCCGGCTCCGACCACGATCGCGTCGAGATGCTGGGTCTTGGTTGGGAATGATGGGGAAGCCGTACCCATGGGAAATCTCCTGTCATGTCGATGGAGTCGTCCGCCCGGATCGCCGAAGGCGACCCGGGGGTCGACGAACTGGCACGGACGGTGCCACGCACCGTCCGCGAGATACGGAGGATCGGGGATCCTCCGTTGCGGTCAGCTCAGGGCAAAGCCCTTGTAGCCGCTGGCCTTGATGTCCTCACAGGCCTGCCGGTAGGTGTGCACGCCGCCGGGATAGGACAACAGCCGACGCGGCTTGCCCGGAACGTTCGAGCCCATGTACCAGGAGTGGGACTTCGCGAACAGTGAGGAGTTGGAGATGCCGTCGTGGTGCTCCACCCACTCGTTTTCCTTCTCGGCGGTCGGCTCGATGACCTTGAGGTTGCTGGCGCGCATCCACGCGATGGTGTCCGCGATCCAGCCGGCCTGCTGCTGCAGGCAGGTGGTCATGTTGCACAGCGCCGCCGCCGGCGCGAGCGGCGCGCCAGTGGTGAACAGGTTCGGATAGCCGTGCACCTGCAGTCCCAGGGTGGTGCGGATTTCCTTGCCCCACTCGTCCTTCAGCGAACGGCCACCGCGGCCGCGGATGTCCATGCGCGTCAGCGCACCGCTGCCCGCATCGAAGCCCGTGGCCAGGATCAGCACGTCGAACTCGTGCACCTTGCCGTCCGAGGTCTTCACGCCTTCCGGCACGACTTCCGTGATCCCGGTCTTGTGGCAGTTCACCGCCGTGACGTTGGGACGCAGGAACGCTTCCAGATAGCCGCTTTCCAGCGGCACGCGGTGGATGCCGAAGCCATGGTTGGTCGGGATCAGGGTTTCCCAGAGGTCAGGACGCGACTTGAGGCGCTCCTGCATCTTTCCGCGCACGAACGCGGAGATTTCCTCGCTGGCTTCCTTGTAGAAGAAGATTTCCGTGTACGCCGCCAGCCACAGCGACAGCGATCCATCCGCCCACAGGCGTTCGTACACCGCGTGACGTTGCTCGGGCGTCTGGTCGTGCCATTTGCCGTTGGTGAAGTCGTAGTCGAAGCCGGCATACGTGCTGTTGACCTGCTTCGCGATTTCCTTGTAGCGCTTCTTGAAGTCCGCGCGATCCGCATCGGTGTACTTCGGATTGCGCATCGGCGTGATGTAGTTCGGATTGAGCACGAACACCGTCAGATGACCCACCTCCGAGGCGATGGTCTGGATCACCTGGATGCCGGTGGCGCCCACGCCGACGATGCCGACACGCTTGCCGGCGAGGTCCACTTTCTCCCGCGGCCAACGCGCCGTGGAAAGCAGCTGCCCCTTGAAGCTCTTCTGACCCTTGAACAGGTCCGTCATCGGCGCCGACAGCATGCCGGTGCAACTGACGAAGAACTGCGTGTCGATCTTGTCGCCCTTGTCGGTCGTCACCAGCCAGCGGCCGGTGGACTCGTTGAAGTGGGCGGATTCGACGCGGGTGTCGAACTTGTAGTTGGGTTTCAGGTCGAGGAAATTGGCGGCGAACTGCAGCCAGCGCTCGTTGTCCGGCTGCGCGCCGAAGCGCTCCTTCGGGCCCTCCCACGCCTCGTGCAGTTCCTGCGAGAACCAGAACTGGTAGATCTCGGTCTGCGAATCGAAGCGGCAGCCGGGATAGCGGTTCCAGTACCACGTGCCGCCGACATCCGAACCGGCTTCGATGCCCTGAACGTTCAGTCCCATCTTGCGCAGATGGAATACCTCGGAAAGGCCGGCGACACCGGCGCCGACGACGACGGCGTCACACGTCTGGGTTGCCTGTGAGGCGGTTGCGGTAGCCGACATCTGGCGTTCTCCTTTTAGATCTTGTAGTGGGTTCCTCCGCTTCCTCGCGGGGCCGGCCGATGCGGAGTGCGCGCCTGCGACCGTACGCAGACGGTACCGGGCGCGCGCTCCGCCGGCTCCCCCTCGCGATGGGGGGGACATTAGAACATCCGGGGGGGCTGCGCGGACCCAGCGCCCGACTTAAGGGGCGCAGCCGGCGGCCTCGAGGGTGCCGATTCCCGTGGCGCGAACGCCGGGCACGATGGATTTCCGCACGTGCTCCGGCGCCGACTCACGGCCGTTCAGGCGTCGAGCACCCTGTTCACGATCAGGTCCGCCGCCTGCTCTGCCGTCATCGTGGTGGTGTCGATGCGGATCTCGGGGGTTTGTGGCGGCTCGTAGGGCGAGTCGATGCCGGTGAAGTTCTTCAGCTCGCCGCTACGCGCCTTCTTGTACAGACCCTTGACGTCGCGTCGCTCGGCTTCGGCCAGCGGAGCATCGATGTGGATCTCCCAGAATTCACCCGGTGCGATCATGCCGCGCACCATCTCGCGCTCGGCACGGAAGGGGGAGATGAACGCGGTCACCACCATCAGCCCGGCGTCGGTCATCAGCTTCGCGACCTCGCCGACGCGCCGGATGTTCTCGATACGGTCCGCCTGGGTGAAGCCCAGGTCCTTGTTGAGCCCGTGGCGGACGTTGTCGCCGTCGAGCAGGAAGGTGTGGCGTCCCTGGTGCACGAGTTTCTTCTCGACCAGGTTGGCGATGGTCGACTTGCCCGCCCCGCTCAGTCCCGTGAACCACAGCACCGCCGGCTTCTGGTGCTTGAGCCCTGCCCGGACCTCGCGCGTGATGTCCAGCGCCTGCCAGTGCACGTTCTGCGCGCGGCGCAGCGAGAAGTGCAGCATCCCCGCCGCCACCGTCGCATTGCTGAACTTGTCGATCAGGATGAAGCCGCCCAGCGTCCGGTTGTCCGCGTAGGCCTCGAACGGCAGCGCGCGATCGGTCGTCACCTTGACCACGCCGATGGCGTTGAGCTCCAGGGTCTTGGCCGCCAGGTGCTCGAGCGTGTTGACGTTGATCTGATACTCCGGCGCGTGGATCGTCGCCGTCACCGTCTGTGTGCCCAGCTTGAGCCAGTACGGCCGTCCGGGAATCAGCGCCTCGTCGGCCATCCACACCAGGGTCGCTTCGAACTGGTCGGCTGCCTGCACCGGGCTTTCGGCCGGCGTGATCACGTCGCCGCGCGAGCAGTCGATCTCGTCGGCCAGGCACAGGGTGACCGACTGCCCCGCCACCGCCATGGCGAGATCCCCGTCCAGGGTCACGATGCGCGTCACCGTGCTGGTCTTGCCGCTGGGCAGCACGCGGATGGCATCGCCCGGCTTGATCGAGCCGCTGGCGACAAGCCCCGAGAATCCGCGGAAATCGAGATTCGGCCGGTTCACCCACTGCACCGGCAGCCGGAACGGCCGCGCCTGGTCGCGCGTGGCGTCGAGCTCGACCGTCTCCAGGTGCGCCATCAGGGTCGGGCCCGTGTACCAGGGCATCCGGGTCGACGGCGTCGTCACGTTGTCGCCCTTGAACCCGGAGATCGGCAGCGGCGTGAAGGCCTCGATGCCGATGCTGCGGGCAAAGACGCGGTATTCCTCGACGATGGCCTCGTACTTCGCCCGGTCGTAGCCGACCAGGTCCATCTTGTTGACCGCCAGCACCAGGTTGCGGATGCCGAGCAGGTGCGCCAGGTAGCTGTGCCGCCGGGTCTGCGTCAGCACGCCCTTGCGCGCGTCGATCAGGATGATCGCCAGGTCCGCCGTCGAGGCGCCGGTGACCATGTTGCGGGTGTACTGCTCGTGCCCCGGCGTGTCGGCGACGATGAACTTGCGCTTCTCGGTGGAGAAGAACCGGTACGCAACGTCGATGGTGATGCCCTGCTCGCGCTCGGCCGCCAGCCCGTCGACCAGCAGTGCAAAGTCGATCTCCTGGCCCTGCGTGCCAACCTTCCTGGAATCGGACTCCAGCGCCGCCAGCTGATCCTCGAAGATCATCTTCGAGTCGTACAGCAGCCGCCCGATCAGGGTCGACTTGCCGTCGTCCACGCTGCCGCAGGTGATGAAGCGCAGCAGGCTCTTGTGCTGATGCCGGACCAGGTAGGCGTCGATGTCCTGGGCGATCAGGGCGTCGGTGCGATAGACGCGGTCGTCGGGGATCGGGGTCGACATCAGAAATAGCCCTCCTGCTTCTTCTTCTCCATGCTCGCGGTCTGGTCGTGGTCGATCGCCCGGCCTTGGCGTTCGGACGTGGTCGTCAGCAGCATCTCCTGGATCACCGCCGGCAAGGTCGCGGCAGTGCTCTCCACCGCCCCCGTGAGCGGATAGCAGCCCAGCGTACGGAACCGGATCGAACGCGGCGTGGGCACCTCGCCCGGCTTCAGCGGAAACCGATCGTCGTCCACCATCAGGATCAGCCCGTCGCGCACCACGGTCGGGCGCACCGCCGCCAGGTACAGCGGCACGATGGGAATGTTCTCCAGGTGGATGTACTGCCAGATGTCCAGCTCGGTCCAGTTGGAGATCGGGAACACCCGGATGCTCTCGCCCCTGGCCTTCTTCGCGTTGTAGAGATTCCACAGTTCCGGACGCTGGTTCTTCGCGTCCCAGCGGTGATTCGCCGAGCGGAACGAAAAGATCCGCTCCTTGGCCCGCGACTTCTCCTCGTCGCGGCGCGCGCCGCCGAAGGCCACGTCGAACTTGTACAGGTCCAGCGCCTGCTTGAGTCCCTCGGTCTTCCACAGGTCGGTGTGCAGGGACCCGTGATCGAACGGGTTGATGCCCTTGGCCTTGGCTTCCGGGTTCTGATAGACCAGCAGTTCCATGCCCGACTCACGCGCCATCTTGTCGCGCAGGGCATACATGTCGCGGAACTTCCACGTCGTGTCCACGTGCAGCAGCGCAAACGGCGGCACCGACGGATAGAACGCCTTGCGCGCCAGGTGCAGCATCACCGCACTGTCCTTGCCTACCGAGTACAGCATCACCGGCTTTTCGGATTCCGACACCACCTCACGCATGATGTGGATCGACTCGGCTTCCAGCCGCTGGAGATGCGTGAGCGTCGACGAGGACGCGACAGTCGTCGCGATTTTGTTCATTTGCAGATGTGACCTTTCAGATGGACGCAGCCGGCCCCGGAAACGGTCAGGGGAGCCATGCGCCAAGGCTGGCCATCGATACCCTGACGAATGCCCTTGGAGTGGCCTGCGCGAACGGCGATTTTACCTCGCCGCCCCTCCCGGCAGGATCGGCCCGCCGGGCAGGGCAGACAGCGGGCGAAGGTGCGGCCTCGTGGCCACGCCGCTCGGCGCCCATCCGCGAGCGGCCGGGCGTAGCGTCTTCTTCAGGGGTGGGACGCGCGCACCGGCGCGCCGTACGCGCGCAGGAACAGGTCGAGCACCTCCTCGACGTGCGCCTGGCGCCGCGCCGCTTCCAGCGGTGCCGCGGCTCCCACCAGGGACTTGACGTGATGCTCGCCCTTGAGCAGCACGAAGAAATGCGAGGCCGCCATGCGCGCCCGGGGCACCTGCAGTTCGCCCGCCTCGTGGGCGGCTTCCAGCACCTGGGCGAAACGCTCGAGCGTGCGCTCCGGCCCGAACTCCCAGAACAGGCGGCCGAAGCGGCTGCTGGCCCCGGCCTGGGCGGCCATCAGGCGATACATGCTGATGACCTCCTCGCTGTTGACCAGGTCCAGGAAACCGCGCCCGATCAGGCGCAGCCGTTCGCGCAGCGACAGGCGTGCGTTGACGTCGAACAGGACCTCCGGCCAATGCTCGCTGCACTTGGCGAAGACGGTCTCGCGGAACAGCTCGTCCTTGCTGCGAAAGTGGCTGTAGACCGTGAGCTTGGAGACGCCGGCCTGTGCCGCGATGCCTTCCATGCTCGTCCCCTGCAGGCCGCGCGCCGTGAACAGCTTCTTGGCCGCGAGCAGGATGGCGGCGCGCTTGTCCGGATCCTTGGGCCGGCCGCGACCCGCGGACTTGGGCATGGGAGAGGAGGAAGGGGAAGCCATCGCGCGGGCCGTTCTCCGTGTCGGTGAATCGCGCTTCATCGCGCAGACTTATTAAATGTACTATCTGGTTCAGTATATCGGCGCGACCCGCGAGGTGGCAGCCGCTGCCCCCGGAGAAATGCATGAACCTTCCTCTTCGCTGCTGCGCTGCCGCGATCCTGGCCGCTGTGCTGGCAGGCTGCTCCGAGGACGTCGCACCCGTCAACGCACCGCGGCCAGCGGTGGTGGAGGCGCCGCAAGCGCTCGGCGGTCCTGCCGGCGTCGAGACTTTTCCCGGCTCCGTGCATGCGCGCATCGAGGCGGATCTCGCCTTCCGCGTGCCGGGCAAGATCGCCGAACGCCGGGTGGACATGGGAACCCGGGTCACGCCCGGCATGGTGCTGGCGGTGCTCGATCCACAGGACGCGCAGCTCAACCTCGACGCGGCGCAGGCCGCGCTGCGGGCCGCCGAGGCGGACGCCTGGCTGGCGCAGGAAGAAGAGCGCCGCTACCGCGACCTCAAGGCGCGCGGCCACATCGGCCAGTCCGCCGTCGATGCCCGGGAAAACACTGCCAGGCTCGCGCAAGCCCGGCTCGAGCAGGCGCGCTCGCAGCTCAAGCTCGCGCAGAACCAGTCGCGCTACACCCGGCTGACGGCCGATCGCGCCGGCGTGATCACCCAGGTGCTCGCCGAGCCGGGCAATGTCGTCACCGCCGGGCAGCCGGTGGTGCGTTTCGCCGCCGACGGCGAGCGCGAGGTGCGCATCGCCGTCCCCGAAGGCCGCCTCGAAGCGATCCGCACCGCCGCGCATATCCACGTGGAGCTCTACAGCCAGCCCGGCCAGCGCTACACCGGCCGGCTGCATGAACTCAACCCGCAGGCCGCGCCGGCCACGCGCACGCACGACGCGCGCGTGACGATCGTCGACGCCGATGCCGCGGTGCCGCTGGGCGTGACCGCGACCGTGGTGATCGCGGACGACGGCGATGGCTCGACCTTCCGCGTGCCGGCGACCGCACTCGGCGCGGTGCAGGCGGGCCGCGCGGTCGTGTGGACGGTGGTGGCAGGCGACAACGGCACGCACACGGTGAAGCCGGTGCCGGTACAGGTCCTGCAGTATCTCGACGGCGTGGTGATCGTCGCCGGCCCGCTGTCCGCGGACGACCGGCTGGTCACCGCGGGCGTGCACCTGCTGGTCGACGGCATGGCGGTGCAGCCGATCGACCGCGCCGCCAAGGCCGCGCTCTGAGCTCGCACCCATGAACCGCATCAACCTGAGCGAATGGGCGCTGGCGAACCGGACGCTGGTCACCTACTTCATGCTGCTGCTGGGCGTGCTGGGCATCTGGGGCTACCTGCACCTGGGCCAGTCGGAGGACCCGCCCTTCACGTTCCGCGTGATGGTGGTGCGCACGATCTGGCCCGGCGCGACCGCCGACGAGGTCGACCGCTTGGTCACCGACCGGATCGAGGAGAAGCTGCAGGAACTCGACTCGCTGGACTACCTGCGCTCCTACTCGCGACCCGGTGAATCGCAGGTGTTCGTCCTCTACCGCGAGGACCTGCCGCAGGAGGGCATGCACGAGAACTGGTACCAGACCCGCAAGAAAGTGGGCGACATCCGTCACCTGCTGCCGCCCGGCGTGATCGGGCCTGCGTTCAACGACGAGTTCGGCGACACCTTCGGCAACATCTACGCGCTGCAGGGCAAGGACTTCAGCTACGAGGAACTGAAGGACTACGCCGAGCGCATCCGCGACCGCCTGCTGCGGCTGCGCGACGTGGCCAAGGTCGAGTTCATCGGCCTGCAGGAGGAACGCATCTACGTGGACGTCGCCAACTCGCGGCGGGCCCAGCTCGGCATCCCGCCGACGCTGATCGCCGAGGTGCTGGCCGCGCAGAACGACGTCACCCCGGCCGGCGATTTCGACACGGCGACGGACAAGATCCACCTGCGCGTCGACGGCGGGCTGTCGCGGGTCGAGGAGCTGCGGCAGCTTCCCATCGAGCACCAGGGCCGCACGTTCCGGCTGGGCGATGTCGCCGAGATCTACCGCGGCTACCAGGATCCGCCGGCGCCCCGCATGCGCTTCAACGGCCAGGACAGCATCGGCATCGCGGTCTCGATGGAAAAGGGCGGCGACATCATCCGCCTTGGCAAGAGCCTCGATGCGGAATTCGAGGCGCTCAACCGCATCGTGCCGATGGGCATGGAACTGTCACGTGTCGCCGACCAGCCGCGCGCGGTCACGCGCGGCATCACCGAGTTCGTCAAGGCGCTGGCCGAGGCGGTGATCATCGTGCTGCTGGTGTGCTTCCTGTCGCTGGGCCTTCGCGTCGGCGCGGTGGTGATGCTGTCGATTCCGCTGGTGCTGGCGATGACCTTCGCGACCATGCATTACTTCGGCATCGGCCTGCACAAGATCTCGCTGGGCTCGCTGGTGCTCGCGCTCGGCCTGCTGGTGGATGACGCGATCATCGCGGTGGAGATGATGGCGGTGAAGCTCGAGCAGGGTTACGACCGCGTGAAGGCCGCGGCCTTCATGTACTCGTCGACCGCGTTCCCGATGCTCAGCGGAACCCTGATCACCGCCGCCGGCTTCCTGCCGATCGCCACCGCCAAGAGCAGCACCGGCGAGTACACCGTCTCGATCTTCCAGGTGGTGACGCTGGCGCTGCTGCTGTCGTGGATCGCCGCGGTCATTTTCGTTCCGCTGCTCGGCTACAAGCTGCTGCCGGAGAAAGGCCTGTCCGAGGACGGCCGGGCGCACGACGAGCACGCCGTCTACCACACGCGCTTCTACAACCGCTTCCGCAAGCTCGTGCAGCTCTGCGTGAACCGCCGCTGGACCACCATCGGCCTCACCGTGGGCCTGTTCCTCGCCAGCCTGGTGCTGTTCAGCAGCGTTCCGCAGCAGTTCTTCCCGGCTTCGACGCGGCTCGAACTGCTGGTGGATCTCAAGCTGCCCGAGGGCGCCTCGATCGAGCAGACCGACCGGGCCACGCGGCGCCTCGAAGGCCTGCTGGAGAACATGGAGGGCCTGGAGAGCTACGTGGCCTACATCGGCAGCGGCGCCCCGCGCTTCATCCTGCCGCTGGACCAGCAGCTGCCGGCGGCCAGCTTCACGCAGTTCGTCCTCAACACCCGCGACTACAAGGCGCGCGAGGCGATCCGCGCGCGCCTGCTCGAAGTCCTGCCGCAGCAGTTCTCCGATGCGCGCTGGCGCGTCAACCGCCTGGAGAACGGCCCGCCGGTGGGCTACGTGCTGCAGTACCGCGTTTCCGGTCCCGACCGCGACATCGCGGCCCTGCATGCGGACAAGATCGCCACGATCCTGCGCGCCAATCCCTATCCCCAGGGCATCCACCTGGACACGGCGGAACCCTCGAAGGTGATCCGCGTGACCGTCGACCAGGCGCGCGCACGCAGCCTGGGCGTGAGCACGCGCAGCATCTCGCAGCTGCTGGAGACGGCCATCAACGGCACCGCACTGACGCAGTACCGCGAGGACAACAAGCTGATCGAGATCGTGCTGCGCGGCCCGCCGCGCGAGCGCGAACACCTCGAGCTGCTCGGCAGCACGGCGATACCCACGCAGAGCGGCGCGAACATCCCGCTCTCGCAGATCGCACGGCTCGAGTACGGCTTCGAGCCCGGCATCCTGTGGCGACGCAACCGTGCGCCGACGGTCACCGTGCGCGCCGACATCCACGCCGACATCCAGCCGCCGGAGGTCGTGGCCATGCTGGCGCCGGAAATCGCCCAGGTCGAAGCCGGCCTGCCCACCGGCTACCGCCTCGAGGTCGGCGGCACGGTCGAGGATGCCGAGAAGGGCCAGGGCAGCGTCAATGTCGGCATGCCACTGTTCCTGCTGGCGGTGTTCACCGTGTTGATGATCCAGCTCAAGAGCTTCTCGCAGGCCTTCATGGTGATGCTCACCGCGCCGCTGGGCATCATTGGCGTGGCCAGCTTCCTGCTGCTGTTCGGCCAGCCCTTCGGCTTCGTCGCGATGCTCGGCACCATCGCCCTGCTCGGCATGATCATGCGCAACAGCGTGATCCTGATCGACCAGATCCGGCAGGACCTCGAGCACGGGCGCACGGCCTTCGACGCGGTGGTGGAAGCCACCGTGCGCCGCCTGCGGCCGATCGTGCTGACCGCGCTGGCCGCGGTGCTGGCGATGATCCCGCTGTCACGCAGCGTGTTCTTCGGCCCGATGGCGGTGGCCATCATGGGCGGCCTGATCGCGGCGACCGTGTTGACCCTGCTGTTCCTGCCGGCGCTCTACGCCGCCTGGTTCAAGGTGCCGCGATCGACCGATGCGACGCCACCGGAGGCGGCGGCGCCGGCGGGAAGCCTGCCGTAGGGAGACGAAAACCAGGCGCGCGTCGACGGAAAGCGGAAGCGCTCCAACCCGTTTGGCTGCCGGTTTCGCGTTTCGCACGACAGGTGCCGCGTCTTGCACACCGTGCGGCATCCGGTGTGCAGCTGCGGGCGCGCATCCGTCCTTCCTAGCCGAGGACCTCGCCCAGCGCTTCACGCAGCGCGGGCACCACCTCGGCCTCGAACCAGGGCCGGCGCCGGAGCCACAGCGTGTTGCGCGGACTGGGATGCGGCAGCGGCAGGAAGCCGCCCTGCAGGTGCCGGCGCCAGTCGCGCACGGTCTCTTCCAGGGTCCGGCCGCGGCTCGACAGGTAATGCGCCTGCGCGTAGTGGCCGATCAGCAGGGTCAGCCGGATTCCGGGCATCAGCTCGAGCGCGCGCGGGTGCCAGTGCGGCGCGCATTCCCGGCGCGGCGGCAGGTCGCCGCCCCGGCCCCGTCCCGGGTAGCAGAACCCCATCGGCATGATGGCGATGCGCGAGCTGTCGTAGAACGCCTCGCGGTCGAGCTGCATCCAGGCTCGCAGGCGCTCGCCGCTGGCATCGTTCCAGGGCACGCCGGTGGCGTGCACCTTGGTCCCGGGCGCCTGGCCGATCACCAGCACCCGCGCCTGGCCGCCCAGGCGCACGACCGGCCGTGGCCCGAGCGGCAGGTGCGGCACGCACAGCGTGCAGGTGCGGATCTGCTCGTCGAGCCGTTCCAGGCCCGCGAGGGCGGATCGCTTGGAGGCCCTGCCCGGCATGATTCCTCGGTTGAAAAACGAACCCGTACATTCTGCGGCAGCGCCCGCCGCCGGCGACAGTGGACCGCGCGGTGCGGGAGAAGATTCCCGGCTTCGCTCAGAATGCGTCATCAGCCCCCCTGTCCGTACCCGTCTGCCGCTCATGCCCGCCCTGCTCGAAGCCCGCGACCTCGTGAAGCATTACCCGCGGGTCAAGGCGGTCGACGGGGTCAGCTTCGACGTCGCGCAGGGCATCTGCTTCGGCCTGCTCGGGCCCAATGGCGCGGGCAAGAGCACCACCATCGAGATGCTCGAGGGGATCTGCCCGCCCACCGCCGGACAGATCGTGTTCCGCGGCGCGCCGCTGGGTCCGGATTACCGCGACCGCATCGGCATCCAGTTCCAGTCGACCGCACTGCAGGATTTCCTCACCGTGCGCGAGAACCTGCGCTTCTTCGGTGCGCTCTATCCGCGGCGGCGGTCGATGGACGAGATCATCGAGCGCTGCCGCCTCGGCGAATTCCTGGACCGCGACACGCGCAAGCTCTCCGGCGGCCAGCTGCAGCGCACCCTGCTGGGCATCGCCCTGATCAACGATCCCGAGCTGCTGTTCCTCGACGAGCCCACCACCGGCCTGGATCCGCAGGCGCGGCGCAATTTCTGGGAGCTGATCGGCGACTTCAAGCGCGCCGGCACGACCCTGCTGCTGACCACCCACTACATGGAGG
>CAMLNE010000061.1 GCA_946481265.1 uncultured Panacagrimonas sp.
GCTCCGGGATTGCGCCGATCCTGGCGATGCTGCGCGAGGCGGCAGAGACACGCGATCCGCGGCCGTTCCGCTTGTTCTACGGCGCACGGAGCGCGTACGACATTCCCTGCCTGGCGGAATTGAACGCGTTGTTCGCCAACGGCCTGGCGTCCGGCTCTGCCTTCGTTCCGACGCTCGACGGGATCGACCCCGGCGACCCCTGGTCCGGCGAGCGTGGCAACGTGACCCAGGCGATCCAGCGCGGCGTGACGGATGCACACCGCTACGATGCCTACCTGTGCGGCGCTCCGCCGATGTGCGACGCGGTGTCGCGCCTGCTGCTCGCCAAGGGCTTGCCGGAGCAGGCGCTCTATCTCGACCGGTTCTTCACCACGAGCAAGGACGATGCGCTGGTCTCCGGTGCCGAGAGCGCCGCCTGACGGGCCTCGCAGCACCGTCAATCGATCATCCATCGCCATCACGACCGCACCGGAGCCACATGATCACCACGCTCGATGACTACCCCATCCACCAGACCGCGCAACCCGTGGCGATTCCGTCGACGAGCGACCGCAACTTCTACGATCGCTTCTGGTTCAACGGATTCGTGGGCGACGGATCGCTGTATTTCAGCGTGGCGATGGGCTTCTACCCGAACCGCCGCGTGATGGACGGCGGGTTCAGCGTGCTGGTCGACGGCCAGCAGTACTGCCTGCATGTCAGCGGCGATCTGCCGCTGGATCGCGCCGAGACCCGGCTCGGGCCGCTCGAGGTGAAGACGATCATTCCGATGCGCCGGCACCGCGTGATCGTATCGGCGCCCGAGCGCGGCTTCGAGGCCGACCTCCGGTTCGAGGGCGGAACCGGCACGCACGAGGAGGGTCGGCAGGTGCTGACGGACGGCGTCCAGCTGTCGATGGACGTCACGCGCATGACGCAGTTCGGGTCGTGGTCCGGCTGGATCAAGGTCAAGGGCAGGCGCATCGAGCTGAATCCCGCGGTCACCAATGGCACGCGCGACCGTTCCTGGGGTATCCGTCCCTGCGGCGAGCCCGGCGGTCGGCCGCACCGCTGGGCCTCGCAGTTCTACTTCGGCTGGTCGCAGACGTTCTGGAAGGATTTCATCCTGCACGGCGTGCTGTTCGCAGATCGGAAGGGGAAGATCGTCATCGGGTCGGGCGGCACGATCCCGCGGGTCGCGCAGGGTGACGAGCCGGTATTTGCGCGGGATACCGGCGAACAGGCGGCCACCCCGGTTGGCTACACCTTCAACTACCTCCCGAACAGCCGCCGGCTGCGCAGCGCCACGCTGCGATTCCGCCGGCCGGACGGCGAGATCTGGGAGGCCGCGTACGAGCCGATCGTGACATTCGCGATGGCCGGTGTCGGCTATTTCCATCCGACCTGGGGGCACGGCTGCTGGAAGGGCAGCTACGCCATCGACGACGAGACCTGGGACGTGGAGAAGATGGATATCACGCAGCCGCACCTGTTCCACGTCCAGCAGGTCTGCAAGGTGACGCTCAACGGCGAGCAACAGTCCGTCGGCATCCTCGAACACGCCGTGTTCGGGCCGCATGACCCGAGCGGGTTCAAGGAAATGGCCGACGTCTGGAAGCCCGCCCCGTAGCCGTGCGCCGCCCGGCCGCGGCCTCGTCGCGCGAAGTCCAATGCAAGGGAGCGACCGATGCAACCGGAAATCTCGCAGTTCCTGTCGAGCATGAAAAAGGCGATCGAGCAGGTCGTGCTCGCAAATCTCACCGATCGCTTCGCCCAGGAACAGGCTGGCATGATCGCCGGCACGCTCGGCTTCCTGCAGACGGTGCAGGACAAGGCCTTCCACTACGAGGTGCTCGAGAATCATCTGTACAAACGGCTGCTCACCGAGGCCGTTGCCATCGTCTCGTCCGAACCTGCAGCAGCCGCCCTGACCGGCGACATGGTTGCATCGATCCACGCGCACCGGCTCATCGATCCCTGCGACAGCGCGGCCCAACTCCGGCCCTTCCGCTTTCTGCGCATGTCGAACGAAACCATGCGTGAGCAGCTTGCGGGTTTGATCCACGTCCAGGACCAGATGCCGGCGGCCGTCGCGGGCCGGTTCCAGGCCCTGTTGATGCCGTTCCTCAAGGAATTGCAGATCCGCGAGCGCGCCTGGGTCAAGGCGCTGGGTTTCGACAACCTTCCGGACCCGGTTCCGGACCTGGAGACCCTGCTGTACCGCGACGGTCAGCTGCACTTGCCGGCCGGAGACTGATCATGGCCCTCGACACCCTAACCCAGCGGCTGCGTGCGACGCCCACGCCCGAATGGATCCGCGAGATCCGCGCACGCTACCCGGTGGAGGCCTCGATCGACGAGGTGATGACACGCAAGCTCGAGAACCGTCGCAAGGGCCTCGAGCATTCCAGCGACTTCAGTGCGCTCGCGGACAAGCTGACCGAGTACTTGCGCCGGGACAGCGGCCAGCGCGGGCTGTCGATCGCAAACCTGAAGCGTCTGCCCGGTGGCGCGTCGAAGGAGCAGTTCACCTTCGATCTGACCTGGATGGACAAGGCCGGCAGGCAGGTCACCCGGCCGCTGATCCTGCGCATCGACCCCTCAGAGTCGATCGTCGAGACGCACCGCCTGCGTGAGGCGCAGATTCTCAGGGCGATGGTCGGCCAGGTTCCGGTTCCGGAGGTGTTGTGGGTGGATCCGGAGCCGCACACGCTGGGGCATCCCTTCCTGATCGCCGGATTCCTGGAGGGCAGCGTCCAGCCGGAGGGGTCGAACAAGGCAAGCGGTGTCGGCACCATTTTCCCGGAGAGATACCGCAAGGCGCTTGGCAGCCAGTTCGTCGCGCACATGGCGGCGATCCATGCACTCGACTGGCGCCGCCATGAGCTGTCGGCGTTCGCCAAGCCTGCCCCCGGCACGGTCGAGGGAACGCAGTGGACACTCGCGTTGTGGGAACGCGTCTGGCAGGAGGACACGTTCGAGGCGCATCCGGTGATGGAGTACGCGGCGTGCTGGCTGCGACGCAACATCCCGGTCATCGAACGGCCCGTGGTGGTCCATGGCGACTATCGCAGCGGCAACTTCATGTTCACGCCGGACCTGAGGATCAACGCGATCCTGGACTGGGAGCTGGCCCACCTGGGCGACCCTCACGAGGATCTCTCCTGGGCCACGATGACGCTCACCGGGGCGGTCGACGACGATGGCACGACACTCGGGTCCGGCATGCTGCCGCGCGATATCTTCTTCGCGCGCTACCAGGAGCTCACGGGCCTGCCGATCGACATGAAGACGATCTTCTATTTCGATGTCTTCAACGCCTGGAAGCTGGGCCTGATCTGCATGGCTACAAGCCTGCGTGCCGCGTACGGCAAGCGCACGCACCTCGATGCAATGATGAACCTGCTGACCGGGATGGGGTATGTCTGCGTCGCAACGGTGCAGGCGCTCCTGGAGAAGGAGTACACGACACGCGTCTAGTCCCGGGCCGCGCGCGCGTCGGGGCGCCACCATCGGGCATCTGTCCCTCACCGTCGCCGCCTCCCATCGGGCAACGCAGCGGTGGGCGGGCAAGGAAGCAGGGGCCTGCTGTGTCTGGAGGCGAAGACCCCCGAGTCGAGACCCGGCTGCGTCACGGCAACCGGGGAGCATCGGAGCTGGCCGGTCCTGCCCCGTCCCGATCGATGCGCGACGTCATTCGCGTGTCTCCCATGCGCCAGTACGTCATCAGCGAGACGCCGACACAGGCCACGACATACCAGTAGAACCCGCTTTCGAGGTCGATCGACTTGAACCACAGCGCGACGTACTCGGCCGTGCCGCCGAACACGGACACCGTCAGCGCATAGGGCAGGCCCACGCCAAGTGCGCGCACCTCCACCGGGAACAGTTCGGCCTTCACCACCGCGTTGATCGAGGTATAGCCGCTGACGATCAGCAGCGCGACGGTGATCAGCGCGAACGCGGCGAAGGCCGATTGCGTGCCGGCCAGTGCGTTCATCAGCGGCACGGTGGCCAGGATGCCGCCGATGCCGAAGCCGAGCAGCAAGGGTCGCCGCCCGATGCGGTCGGAGAGCGCGCCCATCAGCGGCTGCACGAACAGGAAGACGAGCAGCGAGGCGGCCGACACCGAGGTGGCGGCGGTCTTGGTGAAGCCGGTGGTGTTGACCAGGAACTTCTGCATGTACGTGGTGTACGTATAGAAGGCCAGGGTGCCGCCCATGGTCAGGCCGACCACGGTGGCCAGTTCGCGCGGATGCCGGAGCAGTTCGCGCGCCGGGTTGCGACGCCGGCCGCCGGCGACGATGAAGGATTCGGTCTCGGGCAGGTTTCCGCGCAGCCATAGCGCGACGACCGCCAGCGTTGCGCCGATCGCGAACGGGATGCGCCAGCCCCAGGCCTCGAGCTGCTCGGTGGTGAGCGTCAGCTGCAGCACGATCAGCACGGCCAGGGCGCTGAGCTGACCCAGGATCAGCGTCACGTACTGGAAGCTCGACCAGAACCCGCGGTGCTCGCGCGTCGCCATCTCGGACAGGTAGGTCGCGCTGGTGCCGTACTCGCCGCCCACGCTCAGGCCCTGGATCAGGCGCGCGAGCAGGAGCAGGGCGGGGGCCAGCGCGCCGATCTGCTCGTGCCCCGGCGTCAGCGTGATCAGCAGCGAGCCCGCGCACATCAGCAGCACCGAGCGTGTCAGCGCCGCCCTGCGCCCGTGGCGATCCGCGTACCAGCCGAACAGCAGGCCGCCCAGAGGCCGCATCAGGAAACCCACGGCGAAGATCGCGGCCGAATTCAGCAGCTGCGCGGTCAGGTCGCCGTCGGGGAAGAAGATCGGCGCGAAGTAGAGCGAGAACGCGGCGTAGGTGTACCAGTCGTACCACTCGACGAGATTGCCGACCGAGCCGCCGAAGATGGCCCGCAGGCGCCCGGCGGGGGTCAGCCCCGGCGCCAGGCTCATGCGCTGGCGGCGCGCGGGCCGAACAGGATCAGTGCGGCGCCGGCCAGGCAGATCGCCGCGCCGGCCGCGTCCCAGCGGTCCGGTCGCGCTCCCTCCACCAGCCACAGCCAACCCAGCGAGCACACGATGTACAGGCCGCCATAGGCGGCGAACGCGCGGCCCGCGTGATCGGCGTCGATGCGCGTGAGCAGCCAGGCAAAAGCGATCAGCGATGCGACGCCGGGAATCAGCCAGGCGACGGACTTGTCCAGGCGCAGCCAGGACCAGAAGGCGAAGCAGCCGGCGATTTCGAAGACAGCCGCGAGGAGGCCGGTGAGAAGGCTGCTCAGCATGTCGAGAGGGGCAGGTCGGGCGCGTGGCGGATTGTGTCAGAGCCCCCCATTGGAGCGGGATCCGGTACGTGCGCCGCCGATGCCATGCTGCGCTGATGCTCGAGCCGCCGCTCGCGCGCTGTTGCAACGTGCCTGCGCGTGGCAGCGGCGATCGCCGGGCGCGGATGATCGGGCTCCGAGGCGTGCGCGCGTAGTCCGACGCGGCCCGGCGATCTGCCGGGAAACCTCGCGAGCCGACCGCTCCGGATCGGTCGTGCGGCACTGCCTCCGCCACGGGGCATCGGATGCGCCATCCGCTTGCGGTCATCGCTGCGCCGGGGTGCTTGCAAAGTTGTGTTACGAATCGGGATTGCAGCGAAGGCTTCGGTTAAAAGTAATCATCCCGGATCCGCTGTCCCTTGCCTCCGACCACGATCGACTCCAACCGATGCCCGTCAACCTCGCGCAACGAAGAAGGCTTCAGTCCCGCCTGCTGCTCGCGCCCCTGGCCTGGGGCTGCATTGCGCTGCCGGCTGCCGCCTTCGAGATCTCCGACCCGTTCGGCGAGCTGGCGGCCATTCCCTCGCTGCAGGAGACCGGCAGGCCCTGTCCGGCGCGCCTGCCGGCGCGCCCGCTCAATCTCGCCGACGTGATCGACACCGCGCTGTGCCGCAATCCGCAGACGGCGTCGGCCTGGGCCACCGCGCGCTCGCGCGCAGCAGCGGTGGGCTCGGCGCGCTCCGCCTATCTGCCGACGCTGTCGGCCAGCGGGTCGGCGACGCGCACCGTGGCCGGTGACGACAGCAGCTCCGGATCGGGCTTCGGCGGGCTCGGCCCGGAATTTTCCTCGGGCAGTTCGGGCCGGACGACGCGCTACTCGGCCTCGGCCACGCTCAGCTACCTGCTGTTCGACTTCGGTGCGCGCGGCGCGGCGCTCGACGGTGCCCGTGCCCTGCTCGACGCGGCGCGCTCCACGCGCAATGCCACGCTGCAGACGGTGTACCTGGACGCCGTGACCAGCTATCACGGCTGGGTGTCCGCGCAGGGCGCGCTCAAGGCGGCGCGCGAGGCCGAGCGCGCTGCGCAATCGAGCCTGGACGCCGCCACCATCCGCGAGCAGGTCGGCACCGCCACCCGCGCCGACCGCCTGCAGGCGCAGACCGCGTTGGCGCAGAGCCAGCTGGCGCGCGTGCAGGCCGAAGGGGCCCTGCGCACCGCGCTGGGCACGCTGTCCAATGCCATGGGCCTGGCCGCGAACACTCCGCTCAAGCTGGCCGAGGCGCCGGTGGTGACGCCGTCGGCCGACTACACCGGGCAGCTCGATCCGCTGGTGGCGCAGGCCATCGAGGCGCGGCCGGATCTGGCTGCGGCCGCCGCCAACCTGCGCGCGGCGCAGACCGACGTCGAGGCGGCGCGCGCCGCCGGGCGGCCGAACCTGAGCGCGAACGCCTCGCAGAGCTACAGCGACAATGGCCGCAGCGAACGCGACACCACCTCCATCGGCCTGTCGGTATCCGTGCCGATCTTCGAAGGCTTCGCCACCACCTACCGCGTGCGCGCCGCAGAGGCCCAGATCGAGGCCCGGCGTGCCGAGCTCGAACGCCTGCGCAACCAGGCCACGCTCGAGGTCTACCAGGCGCATAGCGAGCTCACCACGCAGACCCAGTCGGTGTTCACGGCGCAATCGCTGGTGGAGGCCGCGGAGGAATCCGAGAGCGTTGCGCGCGGCCGCTACGAGGCGGGCGTGGGCACGATCCTGGATCTGATCAACGCGCAGAGCAGCGCGGCCGACGCGCGCCGCCAGCTCGTGCTCGCACGCAGCAACTGGGCCGCCGCGCGCACGCGGCTCGCCCAGTCGGTGGGCGTGCTCGATACCGCCCGCAATCCCGACATCGACCCGGCCATGACGCCGGCCGCGACCCCGACCTTCCCATGAACCTGCGCCGATCCTTCTCTCCCTGGCTGATCTTCCTGCTGTTCGCGGCCGTGGCCGCGGCGGCCTGGGGTTACCTGCGCAAGAACGGCGAGCGCGAGTCGCCGTTCCTCACCGACCAGGTCAGCCGCGGCGACATCGTCGAGAGCGTCTCGGCCAACGGCACGCTCAATCCGGTGATCCTGGTCAGCGTCGGCACGCAGGTGTCCGGCACGGCGATCCGGGTGCATGCGGACTTCAACGACAGCGTGCAGGAAAACCAGGTGCTGGTGGAGCTGGACCCGGCCGCCTACGAGGCGCGCGTGCGCCAGGCGCGCGCGGCGCTGGAATCCTCGCAGGCGAGCCTGGACCTGGCACGTGCCAACGAGGCGCGCTCGCGCGACCTGTTCGAGAAGGGCTATGTCGCGCGCCAGGACCTGGACCAGACCCGGCAGGCGCTCAAGTCGGCGGCGGCGCAGGTCGAGCAGTCGCGCGCGGGACTGGCCGACGCCGAGGTCGACCTGCGCAACTCGGTGATCCGCTCGCCGGTGGCGGGCACGGTCGTCGCCCGCACGGTGGAGGAGGGGCAGACCGTGGCGGCAAGCTTCCAGACGCCCGAGCTGTTCAAGATCGCCGGCGACCTGAAGAAGATGCTGATCCACACCACCTTCGCCGAGGCCGACATCGGCCGCATCGTGCCCGGCCAGCCCACGCGCTTCACGGTCGACGCCTTTCCCGATCGTTCCTTCCACGGGACGGTGCGCCAGGTGCGCCTGAATCCCACCACCACCCAGAACGTGGTGACCTACGACGTGGTGGTGGATGTCGACAACGAGGACCTGTCCCTGCTGCCCGGCATGACCGCCTACGTGACGGTGGAGCTCAGCCGCCTCGAGGACGTCCTGCGCGTGCCCAACAGTGCGCTGCGCTACCGGCCCGCGAACGCGGCCGGGGCCGATGCGGCCGGCGCCCCCGGCCGGCGGCGCGGCAAGCGGGACCCGGATGTCGCGGAGCGTGCGATCTACCTGCTGAACGCCGGCCAGGTGCAGGCGGTGATGGTCACGCCCACCCGCACCGACGGGCGCTACACCGCGATCGAGTCGACCCAGCTGCAGGAAGGCCAGACCGTGGTGGTCGGTGACCGCGTGGCGACGGACGGGGGCAGCGGGCAGCCGCGCATGCGGATGAGGATGTTCTGATGAGTGCCGGCGTGCTGATCCGCGTGGAGGATCTGGGCAAGGACTACATCACCGAGGCCGGCGCATTCCCTGCGCTGCACGGGGTGAACCTGGAGATCCGCGAAGGCGAGTTCGTCGCGATCATGGGGCCGTCCGGCTCGGGCAAGTCCACCTTCATGAACCTGCTGGGATGCCTGGATTCGCCGACGCGTGGCCGCTACTGGCTGGCCGGTCGCGACGTCGCCGGACTGCCCGGCGATGAACTGGCGCGCGTGCGCAACCAGCAGCTCGGCTTCGTGTTCCAGGGCTTCAACCTGCTGCAGCGCGCCAGCGTGCTGGACAACGTGGCGCTGCCGCTGGTGTACGCGGCGGTTCCGCGTGCCGAGCGCCAGACCAGGGCGCAGGAGCTGCTCCGGCGGGTCGGCCTGGAGCGCTATGCCGGCTCGCTGCCGGCGCGCATCTCCGGCGGCCAGCAGCAGCGCGTGGCGATCGCGCGCGCCCTGGTCAACCGGCCGCGCGTGATCCTGGCGGACGAGCCCACCGGCAATCTCGACAGTCATACCAGCGACGAGGTCATGGCCCTGTTCTCCGAGCTCAACCGCCAGGAGGGCATCACGCTGGTGCTGGTCACCCATGAGACCGACGTGGCGGCGTACGCCGGGCGCGTGATCCGCTTCCACGATGGCGTGGTCGTGGAGGATCGCGCGCAGGAGCCGCGGACGGCGGCGGGAGCGGCGGCATGATCGGCCCGATGCTGGCCGAGGCGGTGCAGGCGCTGAACTCGAATCGCATGCGGACCTTCCTGACCACGCTGGGCATGGTCATCGGCGTGGCTGCCGTGATCATCATGCTCGCCGTCGGCAGCGGCGCACAGAAGGCGGTGCGGGATTCGATCGAGTCGATGGGCAGCAACCTGTTCATCGTGCTGGCGGGCAGCGCCTCGACTTCCGGCGTGCGCCTCGGTGGCGGCCAGGCCTCGACGCTCACCCTGGGCGACGCGCAGGCCATCGCGGAACTGCCCTCGATCAAGGCGGTGGCGCCGCAGGTATCCGGCGGCGCACAGCTGGTGTACGGCTCCTACAACTGGGGAACCCAGGTGTTCGGCACCACCGACGGCTACCTGGAGGTGCGCGAGTGGCCGCTGGAATCCGGCGTCATGTTCGGCGATTCGGACGTGCGCTCGGCGGGGCGCGTGGCGGTGCTCGGCCAGACCGTGGCCGGCCAGCTGTTCGGCGCCGAGGACCCGGTCGACAAGACCATCCGCATCAACGGCAGTCCCTACCTGGTCACCGGCGTGCTGACGCGCAAGGGTCAGAGCCTGGACGGCCGCGACCAGGACGACACCGTGCTGGTGCCGGTGACGGCGGCGCAGCGCAAGCTGTTCGGCTCCCGTTTCCACGGCAGCCTGCGCATGATCATGGTGCAGGCGGTCTCGGAAGGCGCGATGCCGCAGGCCGAGCTGGAGATCAACAGCCTGCTCAACGAGCGCCACGGCATCCGCCCCGGGCAGGAGGCGGATTTCAACGTGCGCAACCTCACCGCCGTGGCCGAGACCGCCGCCTCGATGGCGCGCGTCATGTCCTTGCTGCTGGGGGCCATCGCCTCGATCTCGCTGGTGGTCGGCGGCATCGGGATCATGAACATCATGCTGGTGTCGGTGACCGAGCGGACCCGCGAGATCGGGATCCGGGTCGCCATCGGCGCGCAGCCCCGCGACGTGCTGCTGCAGTTCCTGCTCGAGTCGATCCTGCTGGCCCTGCTCGGCGGCCTGGTCGGCGTGCTGATCGGCGTCGGTGGCAGCCTGGCGGTCGAGCGCCTGGCCGGGATTCCCGTCCTGCCCAGCTCCACGGCGGTCCTGCTGGCCTTTGCCGTGTCGGCGGCGGTCGGCGTCTTCTTCGGCTGGTATCCGGCACGCAAGGCAGCGCGGCTGCAGCCCATCGAGGCCTTGCGCTATCACTGAGCCGCCTGCCCGGCAGGAGGCTGCGGGGCCGTCCCCAGTTGAGCTTGCCGAGGCGCTTGCCTATGATGCGCGGCCCAAAGCCCGCCTGACCTACCCACGAGGTGAATCGATCTCGCAGGGACTCAGCTAGCGGGCTTTGCCCGTCTGCCCGTCGTCGCGAGGGGCAGCCCAGGAATTCGCAGGAGAGTGAAGCATCGCCCAGGAACGTGAAGACCGGCGTAACGACCAGATCACCGCCGGCAAGGTCCGCGTGGTCGGCGCCGATGGCGAGATGATCGGCATCATGATGACGCGCGACGCGATCGCCAAGGCGGCGGAAGCGGAACTCGATCTCGTCGAGGTCTCGCCCAATGCGGACCCGCCGGTCTGCAAGATCATGGATTACGGCAAGTACCTGTACCAGAAGGACAAGGCACAGCACGCTGCCAAGCGCAAGCAGAAGCAGATCGAGGTCAAGGAAGTGAAGTTCCGACCCACGACCGAGGAAGCCGACTACCAGACCAAGCTGCGCAACATGACGCGCTTCCTGGAAGAGGGCGACAAGGTCAAGGTGACGATCCGTTACCGCGGTCGCGAGATGGCGCACCAGGAACTCGGCATGAAGGTCATGGATCGGGTCAAGGCCGATCTCGGCGAGCTGGCCGTGGTCGAGCAGCATCCCAAGATGGAAGGGCGCCAGGCGGTCATGGTGCTCGGCGCCAAGAAGCACTGAGCGCCACCAGGCAGGTTTCAACCGAAGTCCCGCGACGGTCGTCGCGGGCCCGACCAGCGCCCCGGGCGGGTTGCGAAGTCGGCCATTCAAGACCCGGAACAACCGGGAAGGAGTTCACATGCCCAAGATGAAGACGGTCAAGAGCGCAGCCAAGCGCTTCTCCAAGACCGGGAAAGGCGGCTACAAGCGCAGCCATTCCCACAAGCGCCACATCCTGACGAAGAAGCCGGCGAAGCGTATCCGCCAGCTGCGCGGCGAAGCCCAGATCTCGGCCTCCGACGTGAAGGAAGTCAACAAGATGTTGCCCTACGCCTAAGGAGAACCGCACATGGCACGAGTCAAGAGAGGCGTAACCGCCCGCGCGCGTCACAAGAAGCTGCTCGCCAAGGCCAAGGGCTATCAAGGCGCCAAGTCGCGCGTCTACCGCGCCGCCAAGCAGCAGGTCATCAAGTCCGGCCAGTACGCCTACCGCGATCGCCGCGTGAAGAAGCGCGAGTTCCGCGCGCTCTGGATCCAGCGCATCAATGCGGCGACCAACGAACTGGGCCTGTCGTACAGCCTGTTCATCAACGGTCTGAGGAAAGCCGAGGTCACGCTGGATCGCAAGGTCCTGTCCGATATCGCCATCCACGACAAGCCCGCATTTGCGGCGCTGGTGGCGCAGGCGAAAGCGGCCCTGGCGTAGTCGACATGTTTTTTCGCCGCGCGTGATGCGCGGCGGAATCAGCGTCACGAAGGGAAGCTGCGCCCTGCGCCGCTTCCCTTTTTTGCTTTCTGAGCAGCCCGCGGAGTCCGGGCTACGGTGGGGGGACCCAATGAGCGAATCACTCGACGCGATCCAGCAGGCGGCGCTGGCCGAGATCTCGGCCGCGCCGGACAGCCGGGATCTCGAGCAGCTGCGCGTCAACTATCTGGGCAAGAAGGGTCGCGTCACCGAGTTGCTCAAGCAGCTCGGCGGCATGGCGCCCGAGGAACGCAAGCCCTTCGGCGATCGCGTGAACCGCGTCAAGGAGCTGGTCGCGGCCGCGATCTCCGCGCGCAGTGCGCAGCTGGCGCAGAAGGAGCTCGCTGCGAAGCTGGCGGGCGAGACGATCGACGTGACCCTGCCGGGGCGCGGCGAAGGGGTGGGCGGGCTGCATCCGCTGACGCGCACGCTCGAGCGCATCGAGCGCCTGTTCAACGAACTCGGTTTCGAGACGATGGACGGCCCGGAGATCGAGGACGACTTCCACAATTTCGGCGCGCTGAACATTCCCGAGCTGCATCCGGCGCGCGCGATGCAGGACACCTTCTACGTCGACAACGGCGCGCGCGTGCTGCGCACGCACACCAGCCCGGTGCAGATCCGCACGATGCAGGCGGTGGTGACGTCGGGACGCACGCCACCGATCCGCATCATCTGCCCCGGCCGCGTGTACCGCGTGGATTCCGATCGCACGCACAGCCCGATGTTCCATCAGGTCGAGGGCCTGTACGTCGCCGAGAACGTCAGCTTCGCCGACCTCAAGTACGACCTGCAGACGTTTCTTTCGCGCTTCTTCGAGCAGGATGTCGAGGCGCTGTTCCGCCCCTCCTACTTCCCGTTCGTGGAACCGGGCGCCGACGTGCACATGCGCTGGCGCGATCCCTCCAAGGGACCGGACCACCCGGGGCGGTGGCTGGAGCTGCTCGGCTGCGGGATGGTGCATCCGAAGGTATTCGAGGCGGTGGGCCTGGATCCCGAGCGCTACACCGGCTATGCCTTCGGCATGGGCGTGGAGCGCCTGACCATGCTGCGCTACGGCGTCGACGACCTGCGCCTGTTCTTCAACAACGATCTGCGCTTCCTGCAGCAGTTCGCCTGAGCCGACCTAGCCCATGAAACTTTCCGAACAGTGGCTGCGCGAATGGGTGAACCCGTCCGCCACCATCGAGCAGATCGCGGAGCGCCTGGTGATGGGCGGCCTCGAGCTCGAGATCGAGGCGGTCTGCGCGGAGCTGCCGCGCGGCGTCGTGGTGGGCCGCATCGCCTCGATCGCGCCGCACCCCAACGCCGAGCGCCTGCGCGTGTGCGAGGTCGACATCGGCGCCGGCGGCATGCCGACCATCGTGTGCGGTGCGCCGAATGCGCGCGCGGGCATGATCGTGCCCGTGGCGCTGCCGGGCGCACGCCTGCCGGGCGGGTTCGAGATCAAGGTTTCGACCCTGCGCGGCGTCGAATCGGCCGGCATGCTGTGCTCGGCCTCGGAACTGGGCCTGGCGGAGAAATCCGAGGGGCTGCTGGAACTCGACCCCGACACGCGGCTTGGCACGCCGATCGAGAAGCACCTGGCGCTCGACGACCGGATCCTGAACCTGGAGATCACGCCCAATCGTGGCGACTGCCTGTCGGTGGTCGGCCTGGCGCGCGAAGTGGCGGCGCTGTACGGCGTGAACATGACGCGGCCACGGATGAAGCCGGCGGTGGTGGTCGGCGTGCACCGGCATCCGGTGGAGATCGAGAACCCGGCCGATTGTTCGGCCTACGCGGGACGCGTGATGTATGGCCTGGATGCCCGCGCGCGTACGCCGGACGCGATGCGCGAGCGGCTGCGCCGCAGCGGCATCCGCAGCATCCAGCCCCTGGTCGACATCACCAACTACGTGATGATGGAACTGGGCCAGCCGATGCATGCCTTCGACGCCTCGCGCCTGTCGGGCACGGTGCGCGTGCGGCGCGCCAGGGCGGGGGAGGCACTGACCCTGCTCAACGACCAGGCGCTCGAGCTGAACCATTCCGAACTGCTGATCTGCGATGACAGCGGACCGGTGGCCCTGGCCGGCGTCATGGGGGGTGCCTCGACGGCGGTGTCGGGCTCGACCACGCGCGTCTTCTTCGAAAGCGCCTGCTTCTCGATGAACGCGGTGGCCGGGACCGGGCGGCGCCACAAGCTGGCCTCCGATGCCCTGTACCGCTTCGAGCGGGGGGTGGACCCGGAGCTGCAGCGGGCCGCGCTGGAACGCGCCACCGAACTGGCAGAGCAGATCTGTGGCGGCGAGTCGGGACCGGTGAGCTTCGCCGGCCGCCCGCAGCCGGAGCCCCGCCTGCGCCTGCGCCATGCGCGGCTCAACAAGCTGCTGGGCCACGACATCGCGGCCAAGGAAGTCGAGGCCTTGCTGGCGCGGCTGAGCATCACGACCCGCAACGAGATCGGCGGCACCTGGGTGGCGCAGGTGCCGAGCTGGCGCCACGACCTGCGCATCGAGGCCGACCTGATCGAGGAAGTGGCGCGCCTGTACGGGTACGACCGCATCCCGGCCCGGCCCTATGCCGCACGCCTGGCACCGGGCCGCCCGAGCGAGACCGAGCGCAATCCGGCCGCCCTCAAGCGCATCCTGGTCGCGCGCGGCTGGCAGGAGATCATCTCCCTGGCCTTCGCCGACCGCGCGGTGCAGGAGAAGCTGGCACCCGATTCGGTTTCGATTCCGCTCGACAACCCGATCGCCGACAACCTGGCACTGATGCGCTCCACGCTGTGGTGCGGGCTGGTCGATGCCTGGCGCTACAACCACGCCCGCCAGGCGCCGCGCCTGCGCCTGTTCGAGACCGGGGTGTGTTTCTCGCGCGATGACGGCGCGATCGTCGAGACCCCGCGCCTCGCCGGGCTGATGGCGGGTGATGCGCTGGCGGAGCAGTGGGGCGTCGCCGCGCGCCAGGCCGATTTCCACGACCTGAAGGCCGAGGTCTGCGCCATCCTGGGCCGTCCTGCCGCCTTCCGCTTCGAGGCGGCGACGCACGCCGCCCTGCACCCGGGCCGCAGCGCGCGCGTGATCTGCGACGGCCGGGCCGTGGGCTGGATCGGCGAACTGCATCCGGCCCTGGTGAGCGGGCTGGACCTGCCCGGCGCGGCCCTGCTGTTCGAGCTCGAGCTGTCCGCCCTGTGCCGGACCGACCTGCCGCGGGTCGCGGCGGTGCCCGAGTTCCCGGCCTCGCGCCGCGACCTGGCGCTGGTAGTCCCCGAGGCAGTCTCGCTGCAGGCCCTGGTCGAGGCTGTCCGCGCCGCCGGCCCGGATACCCTGCGCGAAGTCTTCGTGTTCGATGTCTACCGCGGGGAGAATCTCGGGACTACCTTCAAAAGCATGGCTTTAGGCTTGATT
>CAMLNE010000062.1 GCA_946481265.1 uncultured Panacagrimonas sp.
GGACTGGTTCCTGCTCGGCGACCGCGACATCGCGCTGCACCTGCTGCGTCGGCAGCTGCTGGCGCAGGGGCATTCGCTGAGCGAGGCGAGCAGGACGATCGCGCAGCGCCTGGGCATCGTGCAGCGCGTAGTGCCGGTGACCGATGCACCGCTGCGTACGCGCGTGCACACGGCGGACGAAGGGGTGCTCGGATTCCAGGACTACTTCGTGCGCCGCCGTTGCGCGCCGCAAGTGCGCACGCTGGAATTCGAGGGTGCCTCGACGGCGCAGCCCTCACCGGGACTGCTCGAGGCGCTCGACGATCCGGCCCTGTGCGGCGTGGTCCTGTGCCCCTCGAATCCCTACCTGAGCGTTGCGCCCATGCTCGCGGTGCCCGGACTGCGCGAGCGGCTGCGCGCGCTGCGGGTGCCGGTGATCGCGGTATCGCCCATCGTCGGCGGCAAGGCGCTCAAGGGGCCCACCGCCAAGATCATGCGCGAGATCGGGGTCGAGCCCACCGCGACCGTGATCGCCGATCTCTACGCGGACTTCGTGGACTGCGTCGTCGTCGACCCGTCCGACGCCTCGCTGGTGGCCGGCGATCCACGCTTTGCCGTGACCCCCACCGTGATGCGCGACGACGATGCCCGCATCGCGCTGGCGCGCGCCTGCATCGGACTGCTCGACGATCTGCGCACGGGCGCCGGCGCGGCGCCCGCGCGGCGCATCACTTCCGGCTGAGGACCACGACCGGGATCTCGCGCGGCGTACGAAGCTGGTACTTCGTGTACGGCGGATAGACGCCGACCATCATGTCCCACAGCCGCGCCCGCTCGGCACCGGTGGTGATGCGCGCAACCGCATCGAAGCGATCGCGCACGACCTGGACGCCGACATTCGGGTCCGCCTCCAGGTTGAACATCCAGCCCGGGTTCTGCGCCGCGCCGCCCTTGGAGCCGACGATGACGTAATCGTCGCCGTCCTTGCCGTAGATGAGCGGCATGGTGAGCATGCGGCCGGTCTTGCGACCGCGCGTCGTGAGCAGCAGCGTCGGCGTCTGCGTGGGCCCGCCGAGCGCGCTGGTGTCCATCAGGTGCGCCTTTTCCGGGTTCTCGCCGTATTCCCTGAGATGCTCGACGATCCAGTCCGGCACCACCTGCTGCTGCGGTTTCGTCTGGGCGTCGGTGGATGTCGGCGGCTGGGCCTTGCGGTCGTCGGTCATGGATCTGCTCCGGTGCGTCCCGCGGGTGCGCGGGGGAGGGCAATGTTACGGCGGGCAGCGCCGCGTCATGCGGCCGATTCGATCTCGCCGCCGCCCAGGCAGCGTTGGCCCTGGTAGAGCACGCAATACTGGCCCGGCGAGACGGCGCGCTGCGCCTGTTCGAAATGGACACGCAGGCGCCCGCCGGCAAGCTTCTGCGCGCGGCAGTGCTGGAGCACCTGGCGATGGCGGATTCGCGCGAACAGGGGCGCGTCGTCCTGCGGCGCCGGTCCGATCCAGGAGAAGCGGGCGGTGTCGAGGCACCGGCTCATCAACAGGGGATGCTGCGCATCCTGCGTGACCACCAGCGTGTTGCCTTGCGTCCGCTTGGCCGCGACATACCAGGGCGACTCCTTCGCCCCGCGGCGTCCGCCGATGCGCAGCCCGCGACGCTGGCCCAGGGTGTAGAACATCAGGCCGTGGTGCTCGCCGATCTGCACACCGGCATCGTCCAGCATCGGCCCCGGCTCAGGCTGCAGATACTGCTGCAGGAAATCGCGGAACGGGCGCTCTCCGATGAAGCAGATGCCGGTGGAATCCTTGCGCCGGTGGTTGGGCAGTCCGGCACGTCGTGCCAGTTCACGCACCTGCGGCTTTTCCAGGTCGCCGATGGGAAACAGCACGCGATCGAAATGCGCGCGCGCCACCAGTGCCAGGAAGTAGGTCTGGTCCTTGTCCTCGGTCACCGAGCGCAGCAGCAGCGGACCCTCGGCATCGCGGCCCAGGCGTGCGTAATGTCCGGTCGCGACGAAGTCCGCGCCCAGGCGCAGTGCGTGTTCGCGGAAGGGCTGGAACTTCACCTCGCGGTTGCACAGCAGGTCGGGGTTGGGCGTGCGGCCGGCGCGGTAGTCGTCCAGGAAATGGCGGAAGACGCGCTCGCGGTACTCGGCGGAGAAGTCGACGCGGTGCAGCGGGATGTCCAGTTCCTCCGCCACCGCGCGTGCCGACTGGAAGTCTTCCGCGGCGCTGCAATAGGCCTGCTCGTCCTCGGTCCAGTTCTGCATGAACAGGCCGGACACGCGATGGCCCTGCTCCTTGAGGCGCCAGGCGGCGACGGCGGAATCGACGCCGCCGGAGAGTCCGACGATGACATGGGCGGCAGGCATGAGGGCGCGCATGATCGGCGATTCCGTGCAGGAAAGCAGCGCAGGGCGGGACGGTATGATCCGGCCCAGATGAAATCCGACGACGATGCGAGCGCCAGCGACAACCCATCGAGCCTTGCCACGCGCCTGCTGGTGGAGATCGTCTGCCAGCGCGAGGAGGCGATCGGCCATCCGCTGCCGGCGGGGGAGGCCGACGCCCGGGCAATCGCGCAGGGTGGCAGCCTGGCGCGACGCATCGCCGTACGCGCCCATGCGCTGCCGGGTTCGGTCGACGAACTGGCCGCCATCCGCCGCGCGCTGGGCCTTGGCCGTGCGCTGCAGATCGGACTGCTCGTGCTGTCGCTGGTCACGGGTGCGACCGCTGCCGTGGCCGCGCTGGGCGACGGACAGAACCTGAGCATCCCGCTCGTCCTGCTGACGCTGATCGGCGTCAACCTGTTCATGCTCCTGGCCTGGATCGCGATGCAGGCGGCCGGTGCGCGCGCGACCTCCTGGCTGGGGTCGGCCTGGGTCTGGATGGCCGCGAGATTCGATCGACGGTCCGCGCATGCGCATGCCGGCGACGCGACGGCGCAGGCGCAGGCGCTGCGCGTGCTGGCGCGCGGTCCCGGCGCGCGCTGGCGCCTGGGCGCAGTGGTTCACGCGGCCTGGCTGAGCTACACGCTGGCCGGGCTGCTGACGCTGGCCCTGCTGCTGGTCGTGCGCCGTTACGAGCTGAGTTGGCAGACCACGCTGCTGAGTGCGCAGGGTCTGCAAGGGCTGGCCGAACTGCTGTCCGTGCTGCCGCGACTGCTCGGCGCGGCGGGTCCGGAGAGCCTGCCACTCAGCGGTGAGCTGTCCGACGCGGATCGTCGCGGCTGGGCCTGGTGGCTGGTGCTCGCGGTGCTCGCCTACGGCCTGTTGCCGCGCCTGCTCGCCGGCGTCCTGTGCCTGGGGCTGCTGCGCCGCAACGAACCGCGCTGGGAGCGTGAACTCGCGCGGCCCGGCTATGCCCGCCTGCGCGAGCGCCTGATCCCGGACCATGCGGCCGGCGGCGTGATCGATGCCGACCCCGCCCCGCCAGCCCGCAACGATCTTCCTGTCCCTGGCGCGGAGCAGGCGCTGCCTGGCACTCCGCTGCACGCGGTGGCGCTCGAATGGCCCGAGGCCCTGCATCAACTCGAGGGACCGCGCTGGCACTGGATCGGCCGGGCCGACGATCCCGACAGCCGCGCCGCCGTGCTCGAGCGGCTGCGCGAGGACCCGGTGGCAGGCCTGGTGGTCGCCGTGCGTGCAAGCGCCACGCCCGACCGCGGCCTGCTGCGCTTCGTCGAGGAGATGGTGCGCGCCGGCCGCGCGCCGACCTGGATCCTGCTCGGGGATCTGGAAGGACTGAGCACGCGCGGTGCCACCGCGCGCGAGCACCGCATCGAGGACTGGCGGCGCCTGGCCACTGCCGCAGGCGCGAGCGGCGGCCTGCTCGAACGGGATGCCGCACCGGGACAGGTCCGGCCCCTGGCGCCGGAGCGGCTGGCGGCATGAACGACACACCCATCGGCATCGCGGTGGTCGGCCACACCAATACCGGCAAGACCTCGCTGCTGCGAACGCTGACGCGCGACGCCGCGTTCGGCGAGATCTCGGACCGGCCGTCGACGACGCGCGAGGTGTCGCGCGTGGACCTGCTGGTCGAGGGCCGGGCGCTGATCAGCCTGCACGACACGCCGGGACTCGAGGATCCCTTTGGCCTGATGCACTGGCTGGAAGCGGATCGCGGCGCGCACGCCGACCCGGTCGCGCGCATCGAGGCCTTCCTCGACGGAGATCACGATGGCGGGCGCTACGAGCAGGAGGCCAAGGTATTGCGCCAGCTGCGCCGCAGCGACGCGGCCCTGGTCGTGATTGATGCACGCGAGCCGGTCCTTCCCAAGCATCGCGAGGAGCTGCGCCTGCTCGCGCAATGCGGCCGGCCGCTGATGCCGGTGCTGAACTTCGTCGCCGATGCGGCCGCTCGTCCCGCGCAGTGGCGCGAGGACCTGGCGCACATGGGGCTGCACGTCCTGGCCGACTTCGACACGGTGGTGTTCGATCACGCCGCCGAACGCCGCCTGTTCGAGAAGCTGATACTGCTGCTCGAGGCGCGTGCGCCCCAGCTGCGCCGCTTCGTCGAGGCCCGCGAACAGCAGCGCGCCGAGCTGATCGAGGCCGGTTGTCGCGCCATTGCCGGCCTGCTGCTCGACGCCGCCGCGCTGCAGTGGCGCGTCCCGGTCGATGGCGACGCGCGACAGCAGGGCGCCCAGGTGCAGCAGCGGCTGCGGCGCGCCGAGCAGGGCTGCATCGACCAGCTGCTCGGCCTGTTCCGCTTCGAGCTTGGCGCCTTCACGCCGCCGCAACTGCCTCTCGACCAGGGCCGCTGGGAACTCGACCTGTTCGATCCCGAGGCCTTGCGCGTGCTGGGCATCCGCACCGGATCGGCGGTGGCCGCCGGTGCGGTGGCCGGCGTCTCGGTGGACGCGATGCTCGGCGGAGCGAGCCTGGGTGCCGGCGCACTGATCGGGGCCGGGGCGGGGACGGCGTGGAGCGTCTACCAGTCCTGGGGACGGCCCCTGCTGGATCGCCTGCGTGGGTTTCGCACGCTGGCGCCCGAGGAGACGACCCTGGCCCTGCTCGCCGCGCGCCAGCTCGCGCTGCTGCGTGCATTGCTGCGACGCGGACATGCCGCGACCCAGGCCGTCAGCACCGGCGGCAGCGTCAGCGGCTGGCCGAGCACCGCAGTGCGCGAGGCGACGCTGCGCGCACGCGCACATCCGGAATGGTCGGTGCTCAACGCCGGGGCTGCCGAGGCGCGCACGGACGCGGCGCTGCTGCCGCTGGTGGCGGCGCTGAAGGACGCGCTCGAATCCGCAGAGCGCGACTGAGCCGCGACCAACCCGGTTCGCCCGGCGCGGTTCAGTCCGGCTCGATCCGCTGGTGGATCAGCTCGAGCGGAAACGCGCGGCCGGCGCGGTGGTCCTCGATGCAGCGCATGACCGAGGGACTGCGCAGCTGCGCGCTGCGCGCGAGCAGTTCATCCGGCGTCAGCCACAGCGCGCGAACGATGCCCTGGTCCAGCGCCCGTTGGGGATGGTGACGGATGGGGTCGGCGACGAAGGCGAACCGCACGAAGGGATAGGGCAGGCCGGCCGGTTGCCAGGTGTAGACGCCCAGCAGGCTGCGCGGCTCGATCTCCCAGGCCGCTTCCTCCATCGTTTCCCGGCGCACCGCGTCGAGCAGTGTCTCGTTGGGCTCCCAGTGGCCGGCCGGCTGGTTCAGGCGCAGCTCGCCGGCAATGAATTCCTCGACGATCAGGTAACGCCCCTCGCGCTCGACGATGGCGGCGACCACCACGTGCGGCTGCCAGTCCCGGCTCACGACGCGCGCCCCGGCGGAGAGGTGGGCGCGACCGGCGAGCGTCCCTGTCGGCGCAGGTGGTACCAGCCCTGGGTGTCGGGCTGGCCAAGATTGCGCACGAGGTTCTGCACCATCGGCGGCGCGTCCTGGCGTGGCCGCATCTGCAGGTGGAACTGGTAGCTGCGATCCTCGCCCAGCTGTGCCTCGCCGCTGACCTCGAGCGCGCCGCCAAGCGTGCGGATCACGGCCTTGATCCCGCCGGCCTGGTCGTCGATCCGCGCCTCGTAATCGCCCAGCAGGACCGGCTCGCGGCCCAGTTTCCAGCCCAGGCCGCGCAGGGCGAGCGTGCCGCGCGCCTGCTGCGGCCAGCCGTCGCGCACACGGGCCGAGTCCAGATCCAGCCCGAGCTGGCCCTCCACCGGCATGAAGGGATAGCCGGCCGCGGCCAGCGCTTCCTTGAGCGGCGAGGCGAGCTTGAAGTCGTGCAGGCGCAGCGCGCCCGAGGGAGCCAGCGAGGCGGTGCCGTCGACCAGGGTGCCGTCGCGACCGCCGGCCAGCGCGAAGCTGGCACGCCCGAGCAGCAAGGACGTCTTGCGCAGGGTCCAGTCCAGATCGCGCAGCAGCGGATTGCCCTGCACGTCGATCTGCGCCGCATGACCGGCGGACAGGGTTCCCTCCACGCCCTGCAGTCCCACGCCCGCCGATGCAAGGGCAGGCGCGAACATCGCCTGCAGGCGTACGGCGGGTGCGTGCATCAGCAGCGTGAAGGCGAACACCAGCAGCCCGACCAGCACCAGCGTGCGGCGCTTCACGAGGCCCGCACCAGGGACAGGCGCAGGTTCACCCGGCCGGGTGTCGACTGCGGTTCGACGTCCAGTGTCTGCACGCCGACGCCGTAGCGCGACTGCAGTTCGGCGAGCCAGCGCACCGCCGCATCGAACGAGACGTCCTCGAACCAGACGCGGACCTCGCGGTCGCCCTCGGGCTGGATGCGCGTGGGACTCTTGCCCAGCGTGCCCTGCTTGCTGGCCTGATCGACGACCGCCATCAGGGACAGGCCGCGACCGGCCGTGGCCGCCGGACGAACCCCGGAATCGCGCTGCAACTGCACGGCCGCCTGCTCGAGCCGGATCGCGACTTGCCGCGCCGATTCCAGCGCCGCGGTGCGCTGCGCATGCGCGTTCGCCAGCGGCTCCACCAGTGCCAGGTAGAGCACGGTCAGCAGCAACACTGCCGCGCCGACGCCGAGCATCCAGCGCTCGCGCAGCGGCAGCGCAAGGAAGCGCTCGCGCGCACGCGTCGAATGTTCACGCAGGGTCTGAACGGCCGGGATCTTCATGCGCGGCTCAGGCGTGCGCGGATCTGGACGGCGCCTGATTCGGCGTTCGCCGACTGCACCTCGAGCGCGGCGTCAGAACCGCTGGCGAACCAGTTGCGCAGGTTCTCCAGCACCTGAAGGTCGGTCGCCGTCATCGACAGGAACAGCGCCCCCTCGCGGTACTGCATGCCGGTGAGCTTGAGGCCGGGGCTTGCGGCGAGCGCCTGGGCCAGCGGTTCGAACAGCGCGAGTGGGCCTCCCGCGGACCCGCCGGCCGCGCGTGCACGCAATTGCTGTTCGAGCTGCGCGGAGAGATCGACGACGCGCGTCTGGTCGGGGAACAGTTGCTGGAAACGCGCGACATTGGCCGCATCCTGGCGCCGCAGCTCGGCCTCCAGCTTCCAGGTGTCGACCAGGAAGGAGACGCTGCCGAGCACCAGCCAGGCCAGCAGCAGGGCGGCAGCCAGCCGCCAGGGTTTCCACAGGCGCTCGATGTCGCGGCTCTGCGCGAAGCCGCCCTGCAGCAGGTTGATGGCCTGTGCCGGACGTAGCTGGGCCGCCAGCGCGACCAAGCCGTTGGGTTGTGGCAGCAGGGTGAGCGGCCAGGCGAGCGTCGACCAGTCCGAGGGGGCGTCACCGGCGACCTGCAGTCGCAGCGGGCGCGTGCGCGTCGGATCGGCCATCGACAGATAGGCGTCCAGATCCGTCGCGCCACAGGAAAAACCTGACCAGGGGCCGCTGCGCACGATCGCCTGCGTGTCGTCGACCAGCGCCGACCAGGCGCCATCGGCGGCCGGTGGGGGCAGGGCAAGCATCTCGGGAACCAGCAGTTCCGGCTGCAGGCCGCGGGCGCGCAGGGCGGTCAGCACCCGTGCCAGCCGCGCGCGGGAGACGACCGCGACCGGATGACTGCCGTCCTCCTGCCGCGTGCCGATCGCGAAGTGCAGGCTGTCGACATCCTCCGCGACCTGGTCCTCCAGCGCGTAGGGCACGGCCTGCATCACCTTGGAAGGCTGGCGCGCGGGAACCTTCACCGAGGCCAGGCGCACGTCGGCGGCCGGCAGGAACACCACCACCCGGCGGCCTGCGAACAGGCTGCGTTCGGTGGCCTGCTCGAACGGGCAGCGCTGCACCTGCATCGAGCGCGGATCGGCGCCCGCGACGCCGAACTCGCAGTCGGATTCGGGGGTCTGGCCCAGTCGCAGGTAGTAGGTTTCGCGCACGCCCGGGAACGTTGTTCGGGAGGGTTCTTATTCGGAACCCGTGCTGCGCTGGAGCGCCACGGGCATGCCCTGGGAGGGCCTGAAAATCAGGCTGTATAGTGCCACACGTCCCTGTCCGACCATCGCCTGCAGGCGCAGCTGGAAGAAGCGCGTCGAGATCGCCAGCAGCGCCGGATCCGCCTCCGCCGCGGTCAGTTCGAGCTCGGCGCTGAGCCCGGCCATATCGGTCAGTGGCTTGTCCTGGCGCAGTTCGGCGAACTCGCGCAGCTTGCTGTTGTTGGCGCCCTGCGCGCTGATCGCCAGCAGCAGCGGCAGCGCTGCGGTATTGACGTTGATCGGCGTGACGCCGCGCACCGGCAGCGCCGTGACGTGCGGCAGCAGCAGCTGGTAGATCCTGCGTGCATCGTCGCTGCGCGGGTCGTGCAGCACGTCGAGCACCACGCGCAACTCGGTGACGCTGGACATCGGCCGGTTTGCCGCACGGCGGGGCGGATCGAGCACCAGGTAGTCGTGGTCTTCACGCCCGCCGCCGGTTGGCATCTGATCCTCGTCGATCCAGTCGCGGATCGCGTCGGCCAGCTGCTGCGGATCGGGGATCAGCTGCCGCCCGCCTTCGATGTTCTCGATCATGCGGGCGAAGATCTGCACCTGGCGGCCATAGGCGGTGAGCTTGTTCGTGCCGCTGCCGGCCAGTACCTGGTTGTCCGAGACACCCAGGTTGTTGAGGTTGAAGCGCGCGGTGGCGTCGACGATCTCACCGGCAATCGCACCGTTGTCCACCGGCAGCGTCTGCGGCTGGGCCCAGACCTCGTCGAGCGAATCGTGGCGGTTGTGCCGGGCGTCGCGGTCCAGGATCGTGCGCACCCAGTCCTCGGCGCCCGCGGCGTAGCCCCATGCCTTCTCCGAGTCCTGCACCGTTGCGGTCCGCTGGATCGCGAAGTGGCCGCTGTCGAGCACCGAGGTGGCCGCGATCACCGCCAGCGACACCACCAGCACGGCGGTGATCAGCGCGATGCCACGCTGGCGCCGGATCGACCGCCTCACGGCTCGGGCACCTGGGCAACCGGCTCGGGCGGACTGTCGTCGCTGCCGGGCGTCGGCGCGGGTGCGTCCGGTTCCGCAGGTTCACCGCCACGCACGCCGCCATCGATGCCCAGCGCGCTCGCCGGCAGCAGGCCCTCGGTGGTCAGCAGCGAACGACCCGAAAGCGCACCGTCCGCGCTGCCTGCCGATGCGAGTCCGGCCTGCGGCGTGCGGAACAGGAGTCGCAGCTCGCCCCAGTCCGGTGTCACCAGCGTGATTTCCACCGCCGCGGGCGGCGCCTCGGAGGCCGTGCTCAGCGAGGCGCCGGTCCGCGATGGGTCCGGCCACCCGGTCTGCCATTCATGGCCGGCGTCGAGAAAGCGCCAGCGCACCTCCTGCACGTCAGCCAGCAACTCCAGTTCGGCCGGCTCGGAGCGCTCCGGAAGATCCACCGCCTTCCAGGTGGCGCGCAGCAGCGCGTGATCCTTGAAGCGGTAGCGCACGCGTTCCAGGCTGGACCGGCTGCTGCCCAGCGGATTGCGCAGGCCACCGCGGATCAGCAGCAGTTCGCCATCGCGGTTGATCGACAGCGGGGCCTGGGCGACGCCGTAGTCGTCGCGCGCGGGACGGTCGCGCAGGTTCTCGAAATCGGCGCGCAGACGCGTGAACGCGCGTTGCAGTCCCGCCGTGCGCTGCAGGGAATCCTCCACACCGCGGCGCGTCTTGAGCACGCTGTTGAGCCCGCCGTAGGCCATCGCGGCCATCACCGAGAAGACCAGCAGGACGACGATGATCTCGATCAGGGTGAAGCCGTCGCGCTTTCGCGGCGCGGCAGGGCGGCAGGGTGGCCGGGGCGGACTCATCGCGTGGCAAGAAAACCGGTCAGCTGCGCCAGCGAACCTTCCTTCTGGCCCGGGCGCATGACCTCGACGTCGACGCGGTGCAGGCGCTCGTCGTCGGTTTCGCGCACCACCGCCTGCCAGCGCCACTCCGTGCCGCCCATCTCCACCGTGCCATCCGAGCGGCCCGTCGATGGCGCCTGCTCCTGCAGCTGCAGCTCCGTGAGCCGGTTGTGCGCGACCCACAGGGCGAGGGTCTTCTGCTTGAGGTAGCCGGCGTTGTCGGCCTGCCGCGCCATCGCGCTGATCACCGCGGCCAGCGCGATCGCCAGCACGGCGACGGCGACCATCACCTCGAGCAGGGTGAAACCGCGCGCGCGCCTCATCATTCGCGCTCCTGCAGTCGCTGCGAGTCGAGTTCGCCCAGCGCGTTGCCCTGGATGCGGTAGTAGGTGCGCAGATCCTTGAGTCGCAGGTCCAGGGTGAACGGCGTCATCTCGCCGGTGGAGAGGATCAGCACCTGCGGTTCGATCGCGTCCGGATCCTTTCGGGCCGGATCGTCACCGGTGCTGCCCTTCGCTTGCTTGTCTTCGTCCGCGTTGCTGTCGTCCGCGGTCGGGCGGGGCGCGGGCCGGACGGGGCGGACCACGCGGCCGTCGACGCGCAGTTCCAGGTAGAACGGCGCGGGCACCTGTCGTGGACGGAACGGCCCTTCCTGCAGGACATTCCAGCGCGCCCCTGCGGGATCCGGCACGAGGAATTCGAAACCGTCGAGGGTCTGGCGCAAGCCGATCTCCAGTCCCTTGGCCTGGGCCTCGTCGGACGCCAGCCGCAGCAGTTGCTGCAGACGCCGGGATTCGGCCTGCATGCGGTCATCCACGGCGCGGCCACTGATGCTCAGACTCACCAGCGTCGCCAGCACGCCGATGATGACCATCACGACCATGATCTCAATCAGCGTGAAGCCGCTGCTCGAACCGGGCCTGGGTGCTTCGGGATGCGTCGCGGGCAGGTTATGGCCGGCCACGCGCCCGTTGAGTCCGTGTTCCGGAATCCGCGCGTCGCATCAGCCGGAAAGATCCCAGTTGCCGATGTCGGACGCGGCCCCTTCGCCACCCGGGCGGTTGTCGGATCCCAGCGAGAACAGGTCGATCTCGCCTTTCACGCCGGGTGACAGGTATTGGTACGGGTTGCCCCAGGGATCCTTGGGCATCTGCCCGATGTAACCACCCGGCTTCCAGTTCTTCGCCTGCGGCTCGCCGGACGGGGGCGAGACCAGCGCCTCGATGCCCTGCTGGGTGGTCGGGTAGTAGAAGTTGTCCAGCTTGTAGAGGTTGAGTGCCGCCTCGATGGCGCGAATGTCCTGCTTGACCCGCGCAATGCGGGCATCGTCCGGCCGGTCCATGATGCGCGGCACGACGACCGCCGCCAGGATGCCGAGGATTACCACCACGACCATGATCTCGATCAAGGTGAAGCCCTGCTGCGCTCGCACGGACGACGGTTTGATCATGTTGCTGAAGGCGTAGGTGGACGACGCGAAAATGCGCCGCGCGATGATAACAGCGGCCATGTTGCACAGCGCCGCGCGGATCTGGTGGGCACCATTGGGGTTGGCCGCGCTGGTGGTGGTCCTGCAGCTGGGCGGCGATGGCGTGCGGGATGCCCTGCGCTTCGAGCGCGAGGGCATCGACGCCGGGCAGTGGTGGCGCCTGCTCAGCGGACATTTCGTGCACCTGGGCGCCAATCACGCGGGCCTGAACCTGCTCGGCCTGCTCGCCCTGCTGCTGCTGTGCCCGCAGCCGGTGCCCGCCCGCGAATGGCTGTCCCGGCTGGCCTGCCTTGCGCTGGCCATCAGCGCGGGGCTGTACCTGGCGGCGCCGGCGGTGACCGGTTACGTCGGCTTGTCCGGCGTTCTGCATGGCCTGTTCGTCCTGGGCCTGGTTCCCATGGCGCGACGTGGCGATGGAATCGCGATGGCCTGTCTGCTGTACCTGTTCGGCAAGATCGCCTGGGAACAGGTCAATGGGGCGCCGCTGTCGGTCGAGCAGGCCATCGGTGGACACGTGGTGACGCTGGGCCACTTGTTCGGCACACTCGCGGCCCTCGTCTATGGTCTTGCATTCGGAACGTTCCGAAGGGGAGAAACTCCGCAGTGAAGTACGCCTTGCTGTTCCCGGGTCAGGGCTCGCAATCGGTTGGCATGCTCGCCGCCCTCGGCGTGCCGGAAGTGGCGCAGACCTTCGCGGAAGCCTCCGCGGTGCTCGGCTGGGATCTCGCATCGCTGGTCGGTGGCGGTCCCGCGGAGGAACTGAACCGCACCGAGAAAACACAGCCGGCGCTGCTCGCGGCGGGCGTCGCGTTATGGCGCCATTGGCAGAGCCTGGGCCTGCCGCCGCCCGCGGCCATGGCAGGTCACAGCCTGGGTGAGTACGCCGCGCTCGTCGCCGCGGGAAGCCTGGACTTCGCCGATGCGCTGAAGCTGGTGGAACTGCGCGGACAGCTCATGCAGGCCGCGGTGCCGGCCGGGACCGGTGGCATGACGGCGATCGTGGGCATGGACGACGCGGCGGTCGACGCGCTGTGCGCGAACTGTCCGGATGGCGTGCTCGAACCGGCCAATTTCAACGCGCCGGGCCAGGTGGTGGTGGCTGGAGAGGTTCGCGCGCTGGCGTGGCTCGACGCCAATGGCAAGGGCAGGGGCGCGCGCATGGTCAAGCGACTCGCCATGTCGGTGCCGTCGCACTGCTCGCTGATGCGCGAGGCTGCCGACAGGCTCGCCGATGCGCTTGCAAAGATCCCGGTGCGCGCACCCGGCGTGCCGGTGCGCCACAATCTCGATGCACAGGCGCGCGACGAGGGCGATGCGATCCGTTCGGCACTCGCGGCGCAGCTGTATCGGCCGGTGCGGTGGACGCAGACCGTCCAGGGCCTGCAGGCGGATGGCATCACGCATCTGTTCGAGTGCGGCCCCGGCAAGGTGCTGGTGGGTCTGAACAAGCGGATCGCGGACGGACTGACCTCGGTGGCACTCGAAGATCCCGCTGGCCTTGGGCAGGCGGCGCAGCTCGTACGCGGCTAGGAGAAAGAACAGGATGAAGCTGCAGGGAGAAATCGCACTGGTCACCGGCGCCAGCCGCGGCATCGGGCGCGCGATCGCCGAGCGTCTGGCGGGCGAGGGTGCAAAGGTATTCGGGACCGCGACCAGCGAGGCCGGGCGTGATGCCATCGCGGCGTGGCTGGAGCCGCTGGGCGGTCAGGCGCGCGTGCTGAACGTGACCGACGCCGCGGCCAGTGAAGCCCTCGTCGACGAGGTGAGCAAGACCGCCGGACCCATCACCGTGCTGGTGAACAACGCCGGCGTCACGCGCGACACGCTGCTGCTGCGCATGAAGGACGAGGATTGGGACACCGTGATCGCCACCGACCTGACCTCGGTGTTTCGACTGTCGCGCCTGGTGCTGCGCGGCATGATGAAAGCGAAGAAGGGCCGCATCGTGTCGATCGGCTCGGTGGTGGGATCGATGGGCAATCCGGGCCAGGCCAACTACTGCGCCGCGAAGGCGGGCATCATCGGCTTCTCCAAGTCCCTGGCGCGCGAGATCGGTTCTCGCGGCATCACGGTGAACGTGGTGGCGCCGGGCTTCATCGATACCGACATGACCAAGGATTTGGGTGACGCCGCGCGCACCGCGCTGCTCGCGCAGGTACCGGTGGGAAGGCTCGGTGCGCCGGCCGACATCGCGGCCGCCGTGGCGTTTCTTGTCTCTCCCGAAGCCGCCTACATCACCGGTGAAACGCTGCACGTCAACGGTGGGATGCACATGGGCTGATGCCCTTGCCGATGCGCGCGGCAGCCCTTTGAAAACTGGAATGTGAATTGCTGGCCTTGCCCTAGGTCGGCCCGTACAATACCGCCGCTTAAACCAACCCCCAGGGGAGTTTTACATGAGCAGTCTCGACGAGAAGGTCAAGAAAATCATTGCTGAGCAGCTGTCGGTGGCGGAGGACCAGATCACTCCGAACGCATCGTTCGTGGAAGATCTCGGTGCCGACTCGCTGGATACCGTGGAGCTGGTGATGGCACTCGAGGAAGAATTCGAAATCGACATTCCTGACGAGGAAGCCGAGAAGATCGTGACCTTCCAGGACGTGCTGAACTACATCAAGACCCACACCAACCAGGCCTGAGAGCCTGCACGAGGATCGAGCAGCCGCACCATGAGCAGCCGCCGGCGCGTCGTCATTACCGGCCTGGGCATTGTGTCCCCGGTCGGCTCCAGTCTCGACCTCGCCTGGTCGAACATCCTCGCCGGTCGATCCGGCATCGTTCCCATCACCAAGTACGACGTGTCTCTGTACACCACCCGGTTCGCCGGGCTGGTGGCGGACGACTTCAAGCCGGAATCGGCGATGGGCCCCAAGGAGCTGCGCAAGACAGATCCCTTCATTCATTACGGTGTTGCCGCGTGCAAGCAGGCACTCGGCGACTCCGGCCTCGAGATCACCGAAGCCAACCGGGAGCGCATCGGCGTGCTGGTCGGCTCCGGCATCGGAGGCATCGGCAAGATCGAGGACGAGGTGGCGGCGCTGCACAAGGGCGGACCCAAGAAGGTCTCGCCCTTTTTTGTGCCCGGCTCGATCATCAACATGGTTGCGGGCTACGCGTCGATCGAGATGGGCATCGCCGGCCCGAGCTTCGCCACGGTCAGTGCCTGCACCACGGCAGCCCACAGCATTGGCGTGGCCGCGCGCCTGATCCAGGGGGGCGACTGCGATGTCTGCCTCGCCGGTGCGTCGGAGCCGAACTACGGCGTGGAGGTGACGG
>CAMLNE010000063.1 GCA_946481265.1 uncultured Panacagrimonas sp.
AGGGCGTGTACACAAGATCGCCCTCTCGGAGGTTACGCAGGCCAGGGCTAAGTCGGGCCTGTCGCAGTCGCAGTTCGCTCAGGTGCTCGGCGTCTCACCTCGCACCCTCCAAGAGTGGGAGCAAGGTCGGCGCAAGCCATCAGGAGCCGCTCAGTCGCTGCTGGCCATTGCGGCGAAGCGCCCGGAAGTGATCCGTGAAATTTTCCAGTCCTAGCGCGGCGCCGTCCAACCATCAGCTCCAGGCGACGGCCTCGCTTCGCTCGGCCACGCCTGAACCTAAGCGTTGGACGGCAAAGAGAGATTTGTGACCCTTGCGACAGTCATCAATGCTTCCGACTTCGGCATCCTGGTGAAGGAGGCCTTTCATCCGGAGTGCCCCCTTGTCTCCTCGTCCGAGTCCGATCTCGGAGAGCCCCTGCAACGCTTCTCCACTCCAGAACAGATCCAGGCCAAGGTTCAGGAGTGCATGGACGCTGGCCTTCACCACTACGCCTTTGCGCTTTGGTTTCCATCGATGAAGGGGCGGGTTCTCGAGAGAACGATAACCCTTGACCCGCCCCGTGAAGGCAAGACATTTCGCCATTCGCTTGGCGGCTGGGGCATCATCCATTTGCACCTCTATTTCACTCCGCCCAACACGCTGCAGTGCCGAGTCGCGGTGAACTCCAGAGATCGTGCCGCATCGAAGCAAGATCGCTACCCGGAACTGGGGCCCGCGACAGATTGGGACTGGACTGTGGTTGAAGCAAAGGCGTTCCGCATCTCTCGCCGGCTGGCGTCGATGGGGCGCACCGTGCCTGTTGTCCAACGAGCCGTTGAAGCCGACTCCACGTCGCTGCGGCAACGTCGCGGCTGAACGCCGGCGTGGGGCGGAAGGATCAGATTGCGACATAGTCACGCGGCGCGTTACTATGCGCCATGATCGCGTCGTTCCGATGCCCCGACGCCCACGCCCTTGCAGAGGGGCATCGGGTGAGGCGCTTCGTGAACATCGAGGCCGTAGCTAGGCGCAAGCTCCGGCAGTTGGAGATCGCCGGGCGCCTTGAAGACCTTCGGGTTCCGCCAGGCAATCGCCTCGAGGCGCCGCGTGGAGATAGAACCGGGCAGTACAGCACTCGCATTAATGATCAGTGGCGAGTCTGCTTCCGATGGACACAGGCCGGGGCAGCGGATGTCGAGATCGTGGACGACCACTGAGGAGAAAACGTCATGAGGAAACTCAAGCCCATCACTCCAGGAGAACTTCTCGCAGAGGAGTTCCTCAAGCCCATGGGAATCACCCAGTATCGTCTGGCCAAGGACGTCGGCGTCCCTGCGCAGCGCATCGGCGACATCGTCATGGGCAAGCGTGCCATCAGTGCCGATACCGATCTTCGGTTGTGCCGTTATCTGGGCCTCTCCAATGGTTATTGGCTGAGGGCTCAGGCGGCCCATGACACGGAAGTCGCAGAGCGCACCCTCGGTTCAGCCATTGCCAAGATCCGGCCGTGGAGCGCTTCCGCCCAAACCGGCGTTGCAGCCGACGTCTCTGCCGCCCGACCCTTGCGCAGGCGGAGAGCGACCGCGGTGCCGCAGAGCCGCGGCTGAAATGGTGCGTTGGGCGCCACGAAAGCCGCGCAGTAACCTGATCTCACTCCGGTCGTCAGCTCTCACACCGAACGATCTCATCCTCCAATCCATTCACTCATGGCCTTCAACGACATAGAGCGGGCTCGCATCAACAAGGAGGTCGCAGCGTACGTCGCAAAGCGACGGCCGGCGCCATACATGCGAGCGAAAGTCGATCTGGCTTTTCGCTTGGAGGGCCAAAGCATCGTGATCTTTGAAGTCCGACCCAAGTATCTAGATCCGAGCATCACTGTTGAGAACAACATCGCGAGGGCAACGTACGTTCGCACGAAGGACGTCTGGAAGGTGTTCTGGCAACGCGCTGATCTCAAGTGGCATGGGTATGAGCCCGACCCCATCGTGGATTCGGTAGGCAAATTTCTGAGTGTCGTTGAAACCGATGAGTACGGATGCTTCTGGGGGTAGCGCCAATGCCGCCCAACCAGTTCTTGCAGCCGACGTCGTTGCCTGCGCTTCGGTCCGGCAACGCCGCGCGTGAAGTCGGGTGTTGGGCGGCTTGACGAGCAGCACGCGCACCTTGGAACCGGGGGGGTGGTCATGCAGGGCGGCGAAGACGGAAGCGCAAAGGCGAGCCATGCAGATACGTGGGGAGCGTCACTCCTCAACAAGCTCCCTTCGGTAGCGCGCGAGCGTAGAAAGCGAGCTGCGTCGAAGAAGCGTCGCGCGATAGCTCGGCGCCTTACATCGGACGAACCTCTTGAGTGAACAGTGACTAGGTCCGCCTGCTTCCTGATGGGTGGCCGCTGTACATCACGACGATACGGTCTCGATGTACTACGCGGACCCGGATGGAAACCAGATGGAGTTTCAGGTGGAGACCTTCGAAGCCCATCGAGCGGCGCCACCGGAACTCAAGGCGAGGCCACGGATCAAGGGTCCGGGCGTGGAATTCGATCCGGACGCGTGGCTGGTTCGCCTCAGGATGGGGACACCCGACACGGCGTTGCTGATACGTTCCGTGCACGAGCCGATGTCGCTGATTCGCGGGGCGCTTGAGGGTGGCCAGGACGCTGGACCCAGGGCGGGTCGTCGCGGCCCGGCCACAGACTCCAGCCGATGTCCCTGTCGCCGCTTCGCGTCGTCAAAATCGCAGCTGGACCCCGTTGTCATGTTGTCTGGACCGGAGATGAGTATGGCGAGCGTCAATGCGGTGCTCCTGGGATCCCTGGTGGTCTTGCTCATGGCAAGCGCTGCGCCGCGGACTTCCGCCGAGGAGGGCGCCGGAGCAGCGCCAGACATGAAGCTGTCCCACGATCTGCAGGCGCTCCTTCGTGGCGAAATGCGGGAGCTGCTGGGCGGTACGCAGGCGATCGCCGCCGCGCTTCCGGTTGGAGACTGGGGGGCGATTGCGACGACAAGCCGGAAGATGAAGGACAGCTACATTCTCAACCAGGCGCTCACGCCGGCTCAGGCCGAAGAGCTGAGCGCCCTTCCATCGCACTTCAAGGAGCTGGACGAAGCCTTTCATGCCAGGGCGGACAAGCTGCGCGAAGCTGCGGAACGACATGACCCGGAAGCTGCAGCGTTTCACTATTCGCGCTTGTTGGAGGCGTGCGTAGGCTGCCATGCGTCGTTCGCCCGGTCGCGGTTCCCCAGTCTTGGGTCTCCCGCATCCGAGCCGCATCACCATTGAGCGCGCAAGGCGACGGAATACAAGAACAGCTTCCAGCCGACATCCCGGCCACCGTTCGGGCACCAGGGTCGCGGCTGCAGCCCGGGTGTCATGGCGTCGGTCTCAAATATTCCAACGCACAGTAGAAACCGATGAGACACCGCGAGCGGCATCGAACGCATCGAACAGGGTGGCTGCGCGCCGCCGTCCTCGGGGCAAACGATGGCATCGTTTCCACCGCGAGCCTGGTGCTGGGAGTGGCAGCCGCCGGGGCAGGCACCCAGGCCATTGTCGTTGCGGGTGTTGCCGGCCTTGTGTCCGGCGCCATGTCGATGGCCGCCGGCGAATATGTCTCGGTCAGCTCACAAGCCGATACCGAACGTGCGGATCTCGCCCGCGAGCGACAGGAGCTGGCCGACGATCCCGATCAGGAGCACGAGGAACTGGCCTCGATCTATGTCCAGCGTGGGCTGCCCAGACCCCTGGCATCCAGTGTCGCCACTCATCTCATGAAGCACGATGCGCTGGGCGCGCACAGCAGGGACGAGCTGGGTATCTCCGATACCTTGGCCGCACGACCCATACAGGCCGCGTTTGCATCCGCCGGGACGTTCGCCGCGGGAGCGGCGCTTCCCTTGCTGATGGTGCTGCTGCTTCCGAGCGCCGTGCTGATGTGGGGTCTGGCAGCCAGCTCGCTGCTCTTTCTTGCGCTCCTGGGGCTGCTGGCGGCACGTGCAGGCGGCGCTCCTCCTCTGGCATCTGTCCTGCGCGTGTCCTTCTGGGGAAGCCTGGCAATGGGCCTGACCGCCGCCGTCGGAGCGATCTTCGGGGTGTTTGCATGAAGCAGGCCGCGTTGCCTGGCGTGACAACCGGTGAGCCATTCCAGCGGAAGCCGCTTCGCGGCGCGCCTTGCTGGTCGCGGTAGACCTCGGGGGAGCAGAGGTGACGAAGATCTCGTCTGCGTGGACGCCCTTCTACAAGCGCGCCCTTCCTGCGCTCTGGCTCGGCATTCTCGGATTCGCCGTCGCAACGATGCTCGGCAGCGGAGCGCTACGCGAGCAGCCTGCGATTCTCCTGGCTCCCATCCTGATGGCGGCATTCGGCTTCTTTGTGTTCAGGAAGCTCGTCTGGAACCTGGCCGACGAGGTCTTCGATTGCGGCGAGTACCTGGTCGTAAGGAAGGGATCCCGCGAGGAGCGGATCCACCTGTCCAATGTCATGAATGTCAGCGCTACCGCGATGATGAATCCCCCGCAGATCACCCTTCGCCTGGTCACTCCCGGAGGCTTTGGTGACGAGATCAGCTTCAGCCCGAGGCTGAGGTTCTCGCTCAATCCATTCGCCAGGAGCAAGGTCGCGGACGACCTGATGGTCCGGGCACACAGGGCCAGGGGCCACCGCGGGGTCTAGCCAGCGGATGCATCCGGACCCGCTGCCGCCCGTCAGTGCAATCCCGAACCGCCGCGGCATTGGCGGTGGGACCGCGCGCAGGCATGGGGCACCGCGACGTCCATGAACGTGCTGGCCATCGTCCTGCTCGGCACGCTGGATGCGGACATCGCCATTGGGCGGGCTACCACCTGGTCTTGTTTATTGCTCATGACTTCGATCCCCATTCCATGTCGATTGATCGCTGCATTGACGGCGGGGGTTCGTGGCGTCCGGCGGCACAGGCATGCGCGACTGCAGATTGAGGCGGCGCATGCTCAACAAGCGAACCCAGGCGACCGCCCTGTCGCCCACACTCCCAGTTGCATCTGGAGGACGGAACTGGGCGACAGGGCGTCGCCCGTCCGCGGGTATTGAGCGCCCAGGAGCCACACGCATGCCCAAGCGCGGCAACGACAGGAAATCCGGCCACCTGGGCATTTGCATCGCGATGGGGATCGCCATCGGCGCCGCATTCGGCATTGCCCTGGACAATCTAGCGTTGGGAATCGGGCCCGGCATTGCCCTGGGAATTGCCATATCACTGGCAATATCCGGCCGACCGTCCGGCAAGTCGCCAGAAGACGCTCGGGGTGGTGAAGACCGCGATGGCGGCTGAGCTTGGCCATGCGTTCATGTCGGCAGGGCCTGGTCATGCCGGGCAGGGCAGGTACCGCGGGGCATTGCTCGGCGCCACTGCGCGGTGCGGCTCAGGTCAGGCGCTGGCCGCAAAACAAAAAATGGATCGACGCAGATGAGCTTTCCCGAGGACCTTGGAACCATTGCATGCCGTTGCGTCGCAGAGCGCGGCAGGCCGGTGCTGGCCGTGTCGCACGCCGGCGGCGACTGGCAGATGTATTGCGGGTTCGACAACCATGACTTTCAGAGCAAGGCGGCCATGGCGAACGAGCTGCTCGTCGTGCATATCGCTCGTCTTGCCGGACAGGACGCGACGCTCAATGAGGTATCCGATCTTCCGGTGGACATGGGAGCCGAACGATCGGCCGTTGGCATGGAATGGATCCGGTTCAGCGACTCGGATGAAGACTCGGATGAATAGGTGCCTCCGGCCGGTGGAAAGGTCCTGCGTCCGACCCTGATCCGGCGTGGCGCGCGGGCGAGGCGGATCGGTTGCGCCCACCTGTTGCCCGAGGTGGCCGCAGCTGCGTTCGCCCTCTGGGGCTATGTCCAGGCCGGTGCTGCGTCCGCCCAAGCGAGGTACCGGGCGGCTCGACCCCCCGGAGGGTGCTCGAGGTCTGGGTGTGCCTGAACGCTGCAGGCACGGAGTGGGGGAGGTCCGGTTCGCCCGGACGCTCCTGCCCGAGAACCGGTACGTCGATCTGCCGGCTCCGGGATGTAGCTCCAGCACTGCAGTGTGAGTGCGGCACGACAGCGCGGGAAACAAGATGGCTGTTGCGCGAACGTTCTGTCGCGATGCAGTGTCAGGCTTTCCGCGGATGTCGCCTGACAGACGTTCAAGCCGGCCTTCGGTCGCTCGCCGTGCCCAGAGGACAGCCCCGGCGGGAACGCGGATCCATCCGGATCTTCCGCCATCGAAAAGGACACGCCGGATGAACGAACTCGTCCTCACAACCTATGACTGGGTGCCCGAGGCTCCGCGAGGCTATGTGCGCGACCTGCGCGTGCGCTGGGCGCTGGAGGAGGCCGGGTTGCCGTATCGCGTCGAGAGCACGCCGTTTCGTGAGCGGGATGCCGGCCATTTCGCGCGCCAGCCGTTTGGCCAGGTGCCCTGGCTGACCGATGGCGATCTCTCGATCTTCGAAACCGGCGCAATCCTGCTCCATCTCGGCGAGCGTTCCAGCCGACTGATGCCCACGGATTCAGGCGGTCGCAGCCGGGTCGTCGAATGGATATTCGCGGCGCTCAATTCGATCGAGATGGCGAGCGTGCCCTGGTCCCTGTACCGGTTCTTCGGGGATACCGGCGATACCTGGGGTCCGAAATTCTTCGACGACTGGGTCAAGGCCCGCGTCCGGCACATGGAGCCGGTGCTCGCCAGGGACGAATGGCTGGCCGGGTCCTTCTCCATCGCCGACATCCTGATGGCGGACGTGCTGCGTCTGGTCGATCGCTTCGACGGGCTCGCGGGCTGCCCGGCCGGTCGCGCCTATGTCGCGCGGGCGACGGCCCGCCCCACCTTCAGGAAGGCACACGCGGACCAGCTGGCACACTTCGCCGCGGCAGACTGAGCGACATTGCACGAGCCACGTGCACGCCACGGCGAGGCAGGGCTGGACCCCGGCCGCACGAACCGGTGACAGTCGCGTGCGATCCGCTCCCGCGTCCTTTCCAAACCGCTCCTTCGCCCGTGCCTGCTTCACCGTGCCGCTTCGACCCCGCCCGCTGTCACGACTGCCGATGACGATCGACGCTTCCACCCGCCGCCTTCATGGATAGACGCAGCTTCCTGCGACTCGGCACCAAGATCCTCGTCCTGGCGGGCCTGCTCGCGCTGATCCTCGCCCTGCTGCAGTCCCTGTTGCCCTCGGGCGAGGACGATTCGCTGCTGCCGCGCTTCGACATCTCCTCGCTCGGGCCGGGAGAAGTGACCCACTTCGACGGCCCGGCGAACACGCCGCTGTCCCGCCGCTGGATCGTCCTCAGGCTGGAGAACGGGGAAGTGGAGGTGTTCTCGGTTCCGGTCCGCGGCGGATCGGTGCTGCTTCCGGATCTGCATTGGTGGAAGCCGGGATACGCCTGCAGGCGCTTCGGTCCCGACATGGTGCAGGGCAGGATCGCGGCGGACGCGATCATCCGCTGCCACGACGACGACCTCCCGCCGCGCATCGCTGCCGAGAGCCGATGGGCGCTCGACGGCGAGAACCTCGGCGAGATGACGGATGACATTCCCACGCCGCGCTTTCGCGTCGAGGGCGGTCAGCTGGTGATCGGGCGCGGGGGCTGAGGCGCGCGGCAGCGCCAAGCTCCACGCCCCGAGCGTTCGCCCGAGGTGCGCGGGTGTCGCCGCCCGGCGCATCCTCGTCCGCAGGCTTTTCCGGGGAGGGTGCATGGCGACCCATCGCAGGCCTTATCGCGTCGGTATCGTCGGCGGCTCCATCGCCGGGTGCGCGACCGCCATCGAGCTGCTGCGCGCCGGCTGCGAGGTCACGCTGTTCGAGCGCACGGGCGAGACGCTCAAGGATCGCGGTGCGGGCATCGGCGTGCCGCGCTCGGTGGTGGAGACGCTCGTCGCCCGTGACCTGATCGATCGCGATACCGCGTTCTTTGGCTCGGATGTGTTCACGCGCCTGTGGCGCACGCCTTCCGAATCGCGCTACGGCTACCTGGCCTGGGACCAGCCGATCTTCCTGTCGCTGGTGAACTGGGGACAGCTCTATCGCAATCTTCGGCGCCGCGTCCCCGATCCGGTCTACCGCCTGCAGCAGAGCGTGCGACGCCTGCTGAACGAGGGCGAGGGCGCCGTCGTCGAGCTCGCCTCGGGCGAACGCCAGGCCTTCGACTTCTGCGTGTGTGCCGATGGCTACGCCTCGCTGAGCCGCGACACGCTGTTCCCGGACGCGCCCGCACGCTACGCCGGCTATGTGCTGTGGCGCGGCTCGCTACCCGAAACGAGCCTGTGCGAGGCCGGGCCGCTGGCCGGCGGCGTGCGCTCGCCGGGGTATGCGGACGGGCACGGCATCTTCTATTTCGTGCCGGGACCGGACGGCTCGGTCGAACCCGGCGCGCGGCTGGTGAACTGGGGCGTCTACCTGCGGGCGCCCGAAGCCACGCTGGCCGGCCTGCTGGTCGACGTGGACGGCCAGCAGCGCGAGGGCTCGCTGCCGCCGGGCGCGATGCCACGCGCCACCGAGCTTGCACTGCTGCAGCGGGTGGAGGGCCAATTGCCGGAGTTCTACCTGGAGATCCTCCGCGCCAGCCGGCAGAGCGCGGTGTACGCGATCCAGGATCGCGAGGTCCCGGCCTATCGCGAGGGCCGCATCGCGGTGGCTGGCGATGCGGGCGCACTGGCGCGTCCGCACAGCGCCTCGGGCGCGCTCAAGGCGATGACGGATGCCATTGCCTTGTCGGATGCGCTGCGGGCGAGCCCGACGGACCTGGACGCGGCCCTGTCCCGCTACAGCGAGGCGCAGACGCGCAGCGGCAATCAGCTGGTGCGCTTCGGGCGCCAGCTCGGGCAGGCGCTGGTCACCGCCATTCCGGATTGGTCGACGATGGACGAGCCGGCGATGCAGCGCTGGTTCTCGTCGATCGTGACGATGCGCCCGGAGATGCTGGGCGGGAGCGCCGCATCCGGGCCAGAATCCGGCGACCGATAGCGGCCGATTTGGCCGAGATCGACTGACACCGGGGGCCGCCGCGGCTCGCGACGGAAGCCCCATCGAGGAAGAACACATGTGGTGGAGCGGACATCCCCTGGAGCAGATCGGCGCCGCCCGGCAGTGGCCGTGGAGATCGGCGCTCCGCCGCCCGGGCCGATTCGTTCTGCTTGTCGCGTCCTGCTTCCTGATCGCCGCGGTGTCGGCGCAGCCGACGCGCGTGAATCTGGAGCATGAACTCCCTGGCGAAGACGGGGCGCAGGCCTCGCTGCACATCGCCGCGATCCACGCGCTGGATCGCGAGACGGCTTTTCTTCTCGGCAGCCTCGACAACACGCCCTACAAGTCCTCGGTGCTGCTGCGTACCGCGGATGGCGGGCGCAGCTGGGACGAGGTGATGAAGCGGGTCGACGGCAGCGCGGTCGCGCGGATGTGCTTCCTGGAAAACCAGGCCTGGGCGCTGGTCCAGTGGGAGGTCGAGGACCCGGGAGAGATCGACCTGTACCACTCGACCGATGCCGGCAGGTCGTGGAGCCGGGTGGCGGAGATCCCGCGGGAGAATCGAACCGGTCGACCGACGCAGATGCGCTTCCGCTCCGCGCTCGAAGGAGCCGTCACCCTGGAATATCTCGATCTGGAATCCTGGGAGCCGAGCGCGATCGTGACCCTGGCAACGGTCGACGGCGGAAAGACCTGGAGCGAAGCACAGCGGCACGCGCCGTCACCGATTGCGCCGGACAAGGACGCGGAATACCGGCCGGGGCCGCCGCCGGACACGGCGCCCGATGGCACGCGATGGGAAGCCGAGGTCTGGTCACGCGGCTTCTCGTCGGGTGTGCACGTGATGCGCTCGCGGCCTGGCGATGCCGTCGCGCAGCGCGTCGCGAGCTTTTCCCTGGAGTACGAATTCATCGATGGCCGCGTCATCCCGCGGTCGATTCCGCCTGACGCGACCCTGCGCTGAAGGCGCTCACCGCGCACCGACGCAGTCGGGCGGCAGGAAAGATCGAGCGCCGGTCCGGTCGACCGCGCCACGCGCGGACCGCGAGGCGCTTTCGTCTTGCGCATGCCGGATCGCGCCCGCACGAGGAGCCCAAGGACCGGGCGCTTGAAAGCCGGCCGGGTGAGGGCACGTTCAGGGAAGAGAGTCGTCGTGGGTCCCACCGGCGAGACGATCGACAGCGCGTGCCGCGGCCGGGACGCGCGCGATCGGCGCAAACGGGACCCGGCAGGAGCAAGGAACCAATGGCCATCGCAACCAAGCGCGTCTACGAGCCCCGTTCCGATTCCGATGGAATCCGCATCCTGGTGGACCGCTTATGGCCGCGCGGTGTCCGCAAGGAGGCCGCGGCACTCGATCACTGGGCCAAGGAGATCGCGCCGAGTCCCGGCTTGAGGAAGTGGTTCGGTCATCGCCCGGAGCGGTTCGCGCAATTCGAGGCGAAGTACCTGGACGAGCTGTCGACGAATCCCGCGGTGGACGAGATCCTGGGTTGCATCGGTCGGCGCAAGGCCACGCTCCTGTACGCGGCGCGCGATCCCGGGATCAATCATGCCGCCGTCCTCGCCCGCTTCCTGCGACGCGCGCAGCAGAAGTGAAGGCGCAGTCGCCCGCCCTTGCTGCGGTCCTGCCTGCGCGTGCGGCAGGGACGTCGTCGACTGGAATCGCGGTTACCCACCCCAGTATCGCGATGCACGGCGCCGGATCGGCACCGCATCGCGAGTACTCGCCCTAGGTGATTCCAGATTTCCCCCGGATGTACTATCGGCCTGAATCGCGCGAACGCCCCGCGTCGGATGTGTCTGCCGTCCGCAAGGCCTCGCCGTCTCCACGCGGCGGAAGGCCAGCACCCCGTCGACAGTGCATCGCAACGGCGCCGCTTCCGGGCGCCGGGCAGGCCGGAGGGGGTGCAGGGGGTCGGGGCAGCGTCCCGTGAAGGGGCGGCGCGATCGGGACCGCGTCGATGACGCAGATTCAAACGCCGTGCGGCGACAGCGTCGCGCCAGATGTCCAAGGGAGACGTGATGAAAGTTTGCAAGCCACTTTGTGGCGCACTGATGTTGACGGGGTTGGCGGTCAGCGCGCCGGCATGGAGTTCCGCGATCGAGGCGCCGCATGGCGCCGGCCGCGACGCGGACCTGGCGGGAATCACCGTCGCGGCGCCCGATGACGGCGCCAGCGCGCTGCTGATCAATCCGGCGGGCGTGGTCGGCCGGGCACGTGACGAGGCACTCGTCGCGATTCTGGCGTTCGGCTTCAACTCCTCGTACAGCAACGAGGCCACCGGGTATGACGGCACCAGCGCCCGCACGCCGGTCGCGCTCGACCTGTGGTACGGGTTCGGCGAGGTCGCGGGATGGTCGCTGGGTGTTGGCGCCTACGGCGCCCTGGGCGCCGCGTTCGATCTGCCGGCCGACCCGGACATCGGTCAGACCTCGCCCTTCACCGGCGAGCTCGCGATCCTGAACTTCGGCCTGGTGGCCGGACGCCAACTCACGCCGAACCTGCGCTTTGGCGTGCAGCTGTCGCCGAGCTACGGCCGGCAGCGGGTTCGCTCGCCAACCCCGCTGGGAACGATGGACTTCAATGCGGATGGCCTGGGCCTGGGCGGAATCGTCGGCCTGGTCTACACGCCGACGCCGGCGTGGTCGCTCGGCCTGGCCTACCGGACCACCGGTTTCGTCGACATGAAGGGTGATGGCAGCGTCGGCGGGGTGGAGCAGGATGTGGAGACCCACTTCGTGACGCCGCAGAACGTCACCGGCGGCGTCGCCTACCAGTGGTCCGACAAGCTGCGCCTGCACGGCCAGCTGCGCTGGATCCGCTACGAGGACTTCGAGCGCGGCGACCTTGAATTCGACAAGACGAGCGAGCTCGATCAGCCGGTGATGGCGCATACCCGCAACCGTATCCGCTGGGGCGTCGCGGCGGAATACCAGCTGGTTCCCAACTCGATGATCCGTGCCGGCTATACCGAGGGCAAGGCGATGATGGAGGACGACGCGATGATGCCCATCATGTTCGACCTCGATAACAAGATGATCATGCTCGGTTACGAGATCGACTACGGGAAGTTCATGGTCGGCTTCACGACCGGGTACATGCATCTCAAGACGCGCCGCATCAAGGCCGAGGACAACATGATGGCGCCGGGTCGCTACAGCAGCGACAGCGAAGTCACCGCCGGAATGCGCGTGACCTGGAAGTTCGACCGCTCGCGCTGAGCGAACGCCTGAGATGCGTGTTCCCGGGGTGCGCCCCGGGACACGCGTCCGATGTCTTGCCATGCCGCCGCCCGTCTACCTGCAGGTCAAGGTCAAACCCAACGCGCGGGCTTCTTCGCTCGAGCAGGGGCCGGACGGGACCTGGCAGGCGCGGCTCAAGTCGCCACCGGTGGAAGGCCGGGCCAACGAGGAACTCATTGCCCTGGTGGCGGCGCGCTTCGGCTGCCGCAAGGCGGCCGTGACCATCAAGGCCGGCGCGTCGGGGCGCATGAAGCTGGTCAAGGTCGAACCGGCGTGAATCGCCGCATCGTCGGCTTCCACCAGGACGACGAGGACGACTGGGTCGCGCGCCTGGAGTGCGGCCATCACCAGCACACGCGACACCGGCCGCCGTGGATCAACCGACCCTGGGTCACCACGCAGCAGGGGCGGGCGGATGCCCTGGGGCAGCTGCTCGATTGCCGGAAGTGCGAGCAGAACGCGCCGCCCGATGTGGCGCCAGGGGCGCCGGGCTGAGGGCCGTCCTCAGGGCGCGATATAGGGAACCTGCACGCCGCCCAGGCCTGCGCGCATCGCGGCGCGGTCGGCCTCGGGCAGGGCCTCGAGATCCGCGGGGCGATAGGGGCGGTTGGCGCAGTTGCTGTCGTAATCGCGCTTGACCACGTTCACCGCCTCGATGTCGCGCTTGAGCTGCTCCACGTCGGCATTGAACGCCAGCGTCTGCGCGGTGTGCTGCTTGATCTGCTCGCGCAGCGCCGTGCCGCCGTCGAAGTCGTCGGGCTTGAGCGCATCGCGCTCGGCCTTGATCGTCGCGCTGCGTTCATTGATGGCGTTGCGCCGCAGGTCGTATTCGGCGTTCTTCTGGGTCAGCGTGGCGGAGTCGGCGCGCAGGGTCTGCACCTGCGCCGCGCAGCGCGCCAACGCCTCGGGCGACAGGGTTGGCGCCTGCGACGAACCCTGGGCAAGCACCGTGCCCGCCATCAGGGCGGCCGTGACCGCGACGGTGGCGCGCGCGGTCAATCGTTTCGCGGTCAGCTCTTTTGCGGCTTTCATCCTCGTCCCCTCCGGTTGGCATCCCGCGGCGATGCGCCCTCGATTCAGTCCGGCTTCATCGCTTCACGTCTAAATCCAACGCTACCACTTCTGTTCGTAGAAGGATCCAGCGGCATGCACCGGCGCGCCGCCTCTTCCCGATTCCCAGGCAGGTGCAGATCATGAACGCAAAGCTCGGCAGCGCCGGCCGCAACGATGGTCTCGATGCCCTGCGCGGGATCTTCCTGGTGCTGATGACCCTCACCCATCTGCCCACCGGCCTGAGCGGCCTGCTCGGCCAGCCCTTCGGGCAGATCTCCGCGGCGGAAGGCTTCGTGATGCTGTCGGCCTTCCTGGCCGGCCAGGTCTACCTGCGGCGCGGGATGCGCGATGGCTTTCCCGCGATGCGCCGTGCCCTGTGGTCGCGCGCCGCCACCGTGTACCGCCATCACCTCGCGCTGTTCGCCTTCGGCATCTCGCTGGTGCTGATGCTGGGCATGATCAACGAGCAGGATGCGATCACCAACCTGTTCCTCCACTACCTGCGGGATCCGCTGCAGGCCGCCGGCGCGGCCCTGCTGCTGGTCTACCAGCCGGCGCTGCTCGACATCCTGCCGATGTACGTGATGTTCCTGCTGCTCACGCCCTGGATCCTCGGGCATGCACAGCGGCAGGGCTGGGCACTGCCGCTGGCGGCAAGCGTCGCCCTGTGGGCGGCGGCGCTGCTGGGCCTGCGCGCGTCCTTCCACCAGGGCCTGATGGCGATCACCGGCCTGGGCCTGCCGCTCGACGCCACCGGCTCGTTCAACCCCTTCGCCTGGCAGCTGCTCTGGGTGGTCGGCCTGTGGCTGGGCACCGCCAAACTGTCGCGCGACCCCGAGCGACCGATGGCACTGCCGCCGAGGCTGGCGCCGCGTCGCCTGGCGCTGATCGTCCTGCTGGCGCTCGCCTTCCTGGCCTGGCGCCATGTGGCCGGACAGAACCCCTTCGGCCTCGAGCCCGGCGGCGCGCCGGCACTGGGCAACCGCCTGGTCAGCAAGTGGGACCTCGGGCCGCTGCGCCTGCTCAACGTCTTTGCGATCACCTTGCTGATCGCGCATTTCGGCCCGGGGCTGGCGCGCCGCGTGCCGCTGGGATTCTTCGCGCGGCTGGGCCGCAGTTCGCTGCCGGTGTTCAGTGCGCACATGGTGTGCTGCCTGCTGGCGCTGGCCTGCTTCGGCGCACCGAGCCAGGTCGGGATCTCGCTCCAGGATGTCGCCCTGATTGGCGGCAGCCTGCTGCTGATGCTGGCCGTGGCCGTGCTGCACCAAGGCTCGGCGGCCGTCGGCGACGGTGTCCTTCGACCGCGGTCGGATCATCTGTCTGCATCGGGGGGCGTCCCGCTACCGGTGTCCGGGTCGAAGGCGGTCCCGCTGGCGGCGTCCGGATCGGCGGCCGACGGAACCGGAACCCGTAACCTGTAACCCTCGTAGCCAGTCCCCGCAACCCGGAATCCACGACTGCGCGGCGCCTGCGCGCCGTACCCGGCGGGCCGCCTGCAGGCGACGCGGCTTCGGCGATTTCCTAGGGCCTGTTAACGCTATTTCGATCGCGGCGTTGCCCCCACAAATCCGGCCA
>CAMLNE010000064.1 GCA_946481265.1 uncultured Panacagrimonas sp.
AAGGCGCGGCCGATGATCGACAACAGACCCGGCTGGTCGGCGGTGACCAGTTCCAGGATCGTGCGGCCGCGCGTCTCGTCCTGGCTGAAGTAGATCGACGTCGGGGTGTTGAAGTGCTTCAGGCGGTGCGGGATGCGTCGGTTGATCTCGATTCTCGACACCGCCGGATCACCCAGGACCTTGCGCAGCTGGTCGCCGATCTCTTCGAGTCGGTGCGGGTTCCGGATCGGCGAGCCGTCGCCCTCCATCACCACGTAGGAGTCGAGCACGAAGCCGTCGGCTGAGGTATGGATGCGCGCATCAAGAATGGTGAGGCCCAGGCGGGCCAGCACGCCAGTGGACAGGGCGAACAGGTGATCGCGGTCGCGCATGTACACGAACACCGTCGTGCCACGGCCGCCGACGGTGTCGACCAGTACCAGCGGCAGATCCTCCTCGCGCGCGGCGAGAATCGCCGGCAGGTGCCAGGCGAGCTCCTCGGGCGAATGACGGAGGAAATACTCGTCGCCGAAGCGGGCCCAGGCACTCTCGGCCATGGCCACATCGATGCCGTCCGCCGCCAGCATGCTCATGGCTTCGGATTGTGTCTCGTCGACCAGTTCCTCCTGGCGCAGGGGGTTTTCCACGCCCCGCTCCAGCGAACGGGTGGCGGCCTTGTACAGGTCCATCAGCAGGGATTCGCGCCAGGAATTCCATAGCGCCGGATTGGTCGCGCGGATGTCCGCGACGGTCATCAGGAACAGATAGTCCAGGTGCGTGCGGTCGCCGACCTTGCGTGTGAACTCGGCGATCACCTGGGGATCCGTGATGTCGGCGCGCTGTGCAGTCAGCGACATCACCAGATGGTTCTTGACCAGCCAGGCAACCACCTCGGCATCCGAGTGCGACAGGCCGTGATCCAGGCAGAACTGGCGCGACTCTTCGGCCCCGATGTCCGAGTGGTCGCCACCACGGCCCTTGGCCATGTCGTGGAAGAAGCCGGCGAGATATAGCAGTTCCTGCTTGGCGATCTTGTCCATCCGCTGGCTGCAGAACGGCATCTCGTGACGAAATCGCTCCATCGCGAAACGCCGCAGGTTGCGCACGACATAGAGCGTGTGTTCGTCGACCGTCAGGGTGTGGAACAGGTCGTACTGCATCAGGCCCACGATCTTGCCGAAGGCCGGCAGGTAGCGCCCGAGCACGCCGTAGCGGTTCATGCGCCGCAGGTTGCGCGTCAGCCCGCGCCGCTCGCGGAACATCTCCATGAACAGGGTCCGCGCACGAACGGTCGTGCGTACCTCGTCCGTGATCAGCCGCGAGTCACGCAGGATCATGCGCACGGTCTGGGCGCGGATTCCTTCCAGGCCGGGGTTCTGCTGCATCAGCAGGAAGATTTCGAGCAGCGCGACGGGATCCTTGCGGAAGACCTCGTCGCTGCGGGCCTCCATGTAGCCGTTGCGGATCTGGAAGCGCGCATTGACCGCCTTGACGGCGGGGTCGGGAAACGGGTGAAGGATCGACTCCTCGAACAGCTGCAGGAGGACGTCGTTCAGGCAGCTCAGCGATTTGATCGTGCGGTAGTACAGCTGCATGAACTGCTCGACCGCGAGGTTCGGGTGCTGCGGATCGCTGTTGACGTATCCGAACAGGCTCGCGATCTTGACCTGGTGGTCGAACAGCAGGCGATCCTCGCGCCGTCCGGTGATCATGTGCAGCGCGAACCGCACTCGCCACAGGAAGTCCTGGCCTGCGAAAAGTTCGTCGCACTCCTGCTTGGTCAGGAAGCCATGGTCGCGCAGTTCGGTGAGCGTGCTTGCCCCGAGATAGCGCTTGGCCACCCAGCCGATCATGTGGATATCGCGCAGGCCGCCCGGCGACTCCTTCACATTGGGTTCGAGCTTGTAGCCGGTGTCGTCGTACTTGCGGTAACGCGCCTGCTGCTCGGCCTTCTTCGCAAGAAGGAAGTCGGCCAAGGGCCACACCTTGTCCGGTGTAAGGCTTTCCCGCATCGCGGCGAACAGCGAGTCGTCGCCGGTAAGGAAGCGGGTCTCCATCAGGTTGGTGATGACGGTGATGTCCTTGGCTGCCTCGGACACGCACTCATGGAGCGAGCGTACGCTGCTGCCAACCTCCAGCCCGATGTCCCAGAAGAACGCGGTCAGTTCCTCGAGCTTTTTGCGCAGGCGATCCAGGCTGGCACCGTCGTGCAGCAGCAGGATGTCGATGTCGGAAGAGGGCAGCAGCTCACCGCGACCGTATCCGCCGACGGCGACCAGGGCGATGCCGGGCGACGTGGCCGGGAGATGGCGCAGCCAAGCCTCGCGCAGCACCTCGTCGACCAGGTGGGTGCGCGCACGCACCAGCGATTCGGCGGCCTGGCCCTCGTGGAACAGGCTCAGCAGTCGGGCGCGTCCCCAGGCCAGGGTGTCGCGAAAGGCCGCGATCGGCTTGCCATCATCGGCTCTCAGGCGCGCGCGTACCTTGCGCGCCGAGAACACGCTGGCGGATTCATCTTCGGCGAGTTCGAGTTCGGCGCCCATGCTCGGCAGTGTCCGGTTTCCGCTTCCCGGATTCCAGTTGGATGATGGGGGTGGCGCTGCGGGGCGCCGGGGAGATGGGGAGACGGGGAGCGTCGAGAGAACGCTGGCGTCCCGTCGGGTGCGCCAGCCAGTTCCGGAGCCTCCCTAGAACGTCTCGTCCTGGCGCGCCGTGAGCACTTCGTAGCCGGTCTCCGTGACCAGCACCGTGTGCTCCCATTGCGCCGACAGCGAGTGGTCCTTGGTCACGACGGTCCAGCCATCCGGCAGCAGCTTCACATCCGGCCGCCCCGCATTGAGCATCGGCTCGACGGTGAAGCACATGCCTGGTTCGAGTTCCAGGCCGGTTCCCGGCTTGCCGTAATGCAGGACCTGGGGCTCCTCGTGGAACACCTCTCCGATGCCGTGGCCGCAGTACTCACGGACCACCGAGTAGCCGCGGGACTCCGCATGGCGCTGGACCACGTGGCCGAGATCGCCGAGGCGGACACCGGGACGGATGCCGCGGATGCCGGCGAGCATGGCCTCGCGGGTGGTCTCGACCAGGCGCTTGGCCAGCACCGTGGGCTCACCGACGAAGAAGGTCTGGCTGGTGTCGCCATGCCAGCCGTCCTTTATGACGGTGATGTCGATGTTGATGATGTCGCCGCGCTTGAGCACCTTGGCGCCGGGAATGCCGTGGCAGACCACGTGATTGACCGAGGTGCAGATCGACTTCGGGAAGCCCGTGTAGTTGAGGGGTGCCGGTATGCAGCCGAGATCCTCGGTGATGTAGCGGTGGCAGATTCGGTCGAGTTCCTCGGTGGATACGCCGGCCTTGACCTGGGGCGCGATCATCTCGAGGACTTGCGCCGCGGCGCGGCCGGCCTCGCGCATCTTCTGGCGTTGTTCGGGATTCTTGATCGTGATGCCCATGCGGGAGGGGTTTTCCGAGTCCATCTGAAGGGGTCCTGCGAGCGGGTTTCCGCGCTGCCAGACGTTCCGGACGCGGTTGAGAGAGCGAGCCCTGCATGCTATAAAGCCGCGCTTTTTTTGGCAACGAAAGCGGGCTGCGGAGGTATGCAGACCGCAATCTCATCCGCCGCCGGCCTTGGGTGCATCCGTACTTCACTCCGGCGCGGTCTGTTCTAAACCCAAGGAGTTGTTTCAATGTCGAATGTCACCATGCGCCAGTTGCTGGAGGCGGGGGCCCACTTTGGCCATCGCACCCGCTACTGGAACCCCAAGATGGATTCCTACATCTTCGGTAGCCGCAACAAGATCCACATCATCAACCTCGAGCACACGCTGCCGCTGCTCAAGGATGCCTGTTCCTATGTCGGTAAGGTGGCTGCCAGCGGCGGCCGCGTGCTGTTCGTGGGCACCAAGCGCGCCGCCCGCGAGGCCATCGAGGCCGAGGCGCAGCGCTGCGGCATGCCGTTCGTGAGCCAGCGCTGGCTGGGCGGCACGCTGACCAACTTCAAGACCATCAAGGGCTCGATCAAGCGCCTGCACGAGATGGAGAAGCAGGTCGAGGACGGCACCATCGGCCGACTGTCCAAGAAGGAACAGCTGCTCAACCAGCGCGAGCTGGACAAGCTGCGCCGGTCCCTGGGCGGCATCAAGGACATGACCAGCCTGCCGGACTGCCTGTTCGTGATCGATACCGGTTACGAGAAGATTGCCGTGGCCGAGGCCCGCAAGCTGGGCATTCCGGTGGTGGCGGTGGTCGATTCCAACAACGATCCCGAGATGATCGACGTGGTCATCCCCGGCAATGACGATGCAACGCGCGCGATCAAGGTGTACGCCCAGTGCGCGGCTGACGCGATCATCGAGGGCCGCGGCTCGAACACGGTTGCTCCGCGCGAAGACGATGCCGAGTCCGGCTCGGCAGATGATCGCGGCGCACGGCGCCCGCGTGGCCCCCGCAAGCCGGCGGGTCGCGACGAGAAGGTGGAGGGCTGAGCATGGCTGCTGTGACTGCTGCCCTGATCAAGGAGCTGCGCGACCGCACCGGCGCCGGCATGGGCGATTGCAAGAAGGCGCTCGAAGCTGTCCAGGGAGACCTGGACAAGGCCGTCGAAAGGCTGCGCATGGACGGCGCTGCCAAGGCCGACAAGAAGGCCGGCCGTACCGCCGCGGAAGGCATCATCGCCGTGGCGTCCAATGCCGAGGCGATCGCCCTGGTCGAGGTGAACTCGGAGACCGACTTCGTGGCCAAGGGCGAGGATTTCCGGTCGCTCGCCCGTGATGCCGCGGAGGCCGCGCTCAAGCACCGTCCCGCCAGCGTCGAGGAGCTCGTCGCGCTGCAGATCGGGAATGGCACGCTCGACGAGCGTCGCCGCGAACTGGTCGGCAAGATCGGCGAAAACCTGACCATCCGGCGTGTCGAGGTCGTGGCTTCCGCTGGCGGCCCGATCGTCACCTACATCCACCCGGGCGACAAGATCGCGGTCGCGCTGGCCCTGCAGGCCGGTAGCGCCGACCTGGCGAAGGATCTGGCGATGCACATTGCCGCGATGTCGCCGCGCGCGGTCGATCCGTCCAGCATCCCGGCCGACGTGCTCGCGTCCGAGCGACGCGTGATCGAAGCCCAGGTGGCCAAGGAACAGGAAGAGGACGCCGCAGCCGGAAAGAAGCCGAAGCCGGCCGAGATCGTCGCCAAGATGACCGAAGGCAAGGTGGCCAAGTTCCTCGACGAGCAGACCCTGGTCGGGCAGCCCTTCGTGAAGAACGACGCCTACGGGCTCAAGGCCGACGCCAAGGTGCGTGAGGTGCTCGCCAAGGAAAAGGCGGTCGTCGCGCGGTTCGTTCGCCTGGCCGTTGGCGAGGGCATCGAGAAGAAGCAGGTCGACTTCGCTGCCGAAGTCGCGGCAGCGGGCGGCTGAGAAGTTAGACTTAGGTAGTTCCCGAGGCCCCGGAAACGGGGCCTCGCTTTATGCAAAGCCGATTTGATGAGTTCAATGCCAGCTGAACAGCGCACCCTGTGGAAAAACGCGGCGCCGCTGGGCGGCGGCCCGGCCATTGCGCCAGAAACCTGCGCGTCATGAGCGCGAAGCCGGCGTACCGGCGCATCCTGCTCAAGCTTTCGGGCGAAGCGCTCATGGGCGACCTTGAGTTCGGCATCTCGCCCAAGGTCATGAGTTTCGTGGCACAGGAACTCAAGGCGGTCGTCGCCACCGGCGTGCAGGTGGCCCTGGTGGTCGGCGGCGGCAACATCTTCCGCGGCGAGGGCTTGGCCTGTGCCGGAATGGACCGCGTGACCGGTGACCAGATGGGGATGCTGGCGACGGTCATCAACGCGCTGGCCATCCAGGACGCCATCGAACGGGTCGGATTGCAGGCGCGCGTTCAGTCGGCCATCCGCATCAACGAGGTCTGCGAGGACTTCATCCGCCGCCGCGCAATCCGCCACCTGGAAAAGGGACGGGTGCTGGTGTTCGGCGCCGGGACCGGAAATCCTTTCTTCACCACCGACTCGGCTGCCGCATTGCGCGCGGTGGAGATCGGCGCGGACCTGATGCTGAAGGCGACGAAGGTCGACGGCATCTACACCGCCGATCCCAAGAAGGACCCGACCGCCACCAAGTATGACGACCTGAGCTACGACGAGGCCCTGGATCGTCGTCTGGCGGTCATGGACCAGACCGCGATGGTCCTGTGCCGCGATCACAAAATGAAGCTGCGGGTCTACGACATGGGCTGTCCCGGGGCCCTGTTGAAGATCGTCACCGGTGACCAGACGATCGGTACCCGCGTCCACGCCTAGAGCGCGGGGCGGATGCCCCGCTTGGAAGTGATGAGATTCCCATGATCAACGACATCAAGAAGGAAACCGGCGATCGCATGCAGAAGTGCATCGATTCGCTCAAGACCGCCCTGGCCAAGCTGCGCACCGGACGTGCGCATGCAGGCCTGCTCGACCACATCACTGTGGACTACTACGGCTCGGATGTGCCGCTGTCCCAGTGCGCGAACGTGGTGGTCGAGGACGCCCGCACGATCTCGATCACCGCCTGGGAGAAGAACATGATCTCGGTGATCGAGAAGGCGATCATGAAGTCGGACCTGGGTCTGAATCCCAGCACCGCCGGCACGATCATCCGCATCATCATGCCGGCGCTGACCGAGGACCGCAGGCGGGATCTGGCCAAGGTCGTCCGCGGCGAGGCTGAGGGGGGGCGCGTGGCAATCCGCGCGGTCCGGCGCGATGCCAACCAGGACATCAAGGAACTGGCCAAGGAGAAGCTGATCAGCACCGACGAGGAGAAGCGGGGCGAAGCGGAAATCCAGAAACTGACCGACCAGTTCGTCGCCAAGGTCGACGAACTCGCCGCCATCAAGGAGAAGGAGTTGATGTCGCTGTAGGACCGGAGTGTCATCCGGTCATGGCTGCAGGTTCGTATTCAGGAACGCCGTGCTCGAATAGCCGATCCTTCCGCCCATGGTGAAATCCGCTTGATCCAGACCCCGCCGCCGCTGCCGAACGAAGCCGTGCCCAGGCATGTTGCCGTGATCATGGATGGGAATGGCCGCTGGGCGAAGCTGCGCGGCGAGCCCCGCGCATTCGGCCACCGGGCCGGCGTACGTGCCGCCCGCCGCGTCCTACGCTGCGCCCACCGGCACCGGGTGGAATACCTCACGGTTTTCGCGTTCAGCCAGGAAAACTGGCGGCGGCCGCCCAGCGAGGTCAGCCTGTTGATGCAGCTGTTCATCCGCACCCTGGCCAGGGAAATGAACGCCTTGCACCGCAACGGCGTGCGACTGCGGTTCATTGGCGATCATTCGGAGTTTTCGCCGCAGCTGCGCGGCGAGATGCAGCGCGCGGTCGAGCTCACGCGCTCGAACACCGAACTCAAGCTCAATGTCGCGGTGGGCTATGGCGGCCAATGGGACATCGTGCAGGCCGCGCGGCGCCTGGCCGAGCGGGACGAGCCCATCACCGCCGAGGGGATCGAGCGCGGACTGGATACTGCCGGCATTCCCCCTCCCGACCTGCTGATCCGGACCGGCGGCGAGAAACGGGTCAGCAATTTCCTGCTCTGGCAGCTCGCCTACGCCGAGCTGTACTTCTGCGACACCCTCTGGCCGGACTTCGACGACGCCGACTTCGTGACCTCGCTGGAGTGGTACGCCACCCGCCAGCGCCGCTTTGGGCGGGTGCCGGAAGGCGCATGACCCCCGGAAACGGACGCCGACGCCGATGCTGATCCAGCGCGTCCTGACCGCCCTGGTCCTGTTGCCGCTGCTGATTACGGCCATCGCCCTGATGCCCCCGCCGGCGCTCTACACGCTGTTTTGTGCGGCGGGCCTGCTCGCAGCCTGGGAGTGGGCGGGGCTGATGGGCCCACCGCGGCCGGGCGCCGGGCAGCGCTGGGCATTCGTGGGCGGCTGTGCCCTGGTGATGATGGCCGGCTGGTTCCTGCGCGACCATGCCCGCTGGGTCTGCGCGCTTGCCGCGCTCTGGTGGCTCTTCGCGATCGGACTGGTACGCGGTTATCCGGGCAATTTCGAGCGATCGCGCCCCGGCCAGGCGGGGATGTGGCTGATCGGCCTGCTGCTGCTGGTACCCACCATGCTCGGGCTATGGATGCTGCATGCGATGCCGAACGGTCCCTGGCGCGTGTTCTTCCTGTTTTTCCTCGTGTTCGCTGCAGACACCGGCGCCTATCTGGCGGGGCGCAACTTCGGCAGGCACAAGCTCGCGCCCTCGGTGTCGCCGGGAAAGACGGTTGAGGGGATGATCGGCGGGCTCCTGCTGTGCGCCGCATGGTCGGCCTGTGCGGGCCCTTGGGTCTTCCCGCTCGAATCGCCGGGACAGATCGCGATGCTGGTCGTCCTGTGCCTGGTGGTCGCCTGCTTTTCCGTCCTGGGTGACCTGGTCGAAAGCCTGTTCAAGCGGGCGGCGGGGGTCAAGGACAGCGGCAACGTGCTGCCCGGACACGGTGGCATGCTCGATCGGGTGGACAGCATCCTGGCCGCGGCGCCGGTAATGGCGCTTGGCCTCAGCGTGCTGAAACTTTGATGCGCCGCCTGCTGATCCTGGGTGCCACCGGCAGCGTCGGGCGCAGCACCCTGGATGTCGCGTCGCGACACCCGGATCGCATCGAGGTCGCCGCCCTGGTTGCCCACCGTGACGTCGACGGCATGCTGGCCCTGGTGAAGCGATTCCGCCCACGCGTCGTGGTCATGGCCGATCCCGCTGCGGCCCGGCGCCTGCGCGAGGCCGTAGCGGATTGCGAGGTGCTGGCGGGCCACGAGGCGATCTGCGCGCTGGCCGCGGATCCCTCGACTGACACCGTGATGTCCGCCATCGTCGGTGCGGTCGGCCTGGATCCCACGCTGGCCGCCATCCGTGCCGGCAAGCGGGTGCTGATCGCCAACAAGGAGCCGCTGGTGATGGCCGGCTCGCTGATGATGGAAGAGGCCCGCAGGCATGATGCGGCCATCATTCCGATCGACAGCGAGCACAACGCGATTTTCCAGTGCCTGCCGGCGGATTACCGGTGTGGCCGGACCCCGCGCGGCGTGCGGCGCCTGGTCCTGACCGCATCGGGTGGGCCGTTCCGCGAAACCCCGGTGCAGCAACTGGCGGCGGTGACGCCCCAGCAGGCGGTGCGCCATCCCAACTGGAGCATGGGGCCGAAGATCTCGGTGGATTCGGCAACCCTGATGAACAAGGGCCTGGAGCTGATCGAGGCGGCCGCCCTGTACGGACTTCCGTGTGAACAGCTGGACGTGGTCGTCCATCCGGAGAGCGTGATCCACTCGCTGGTGGAGTACATCGACGGCTCCTGCCTGGCGCAACTGGGCCAGCCCGACATGCGGGTGCCGATCGCGCATGCCCTGGCCTGGCCGGAGCGCTGGGTATCCGGGGTGGACGGGCTGGATTTCGCCAGCCTCGCGCGACTGCGCTTCGAGCCACCGGACCTGGAGCGTTTCCCCTGCCTGCGCCTGGCCCGCGAGGCGCTCCTGGCCGGCGGAAACCTGCCGAACGTGTTGAACGCCGCCAACGAAATCGCGGTCGAAGCGTTTCTCAACGTCCAAATCGGGTTCCTGGGGATTCCACGAATGGTCGAAAGCTGTTGCGAGGCGGCCGCCGGCGCCGGGTTGCCGGAGGCGGGCGGGCTCGATGCCGTGTTGCACGTGGACACGTGGGCGCGGCAGTGGTGCCGGCAGCGCCTGGAGGAAGGCCCCCATGCTTGACCTCGTCTGGTCGATCGCCGGGTTCATCGTCGCGCTGAGCATCCTGGTCTGCTTCCACGAGTACGGCCACTACTGGATGGCGCGGCGCATGGGCGTGAAGGTCCTGCGCTTCTCCCTGGGCTGGGGCAAACCCTGGAAGAGCTTCCGGACCCGCGATGGCGTGGAGTGGGCGCTCGCTCCGTATCCGATCGGCGGCTACGTGAAGATGCTCGATGAGCGGGAAGGGCCGGTTGCGCCCGCGGAGCGGCACCTGGCCTTCAACACCCAGTCGGTGCCCCGGCGGATGGCCATCCTGTTCGCCGGACCGGGCGCCAACTTCCTGCTCGCCATCGCGCTGTACTGGATCATCTTCATGATCGGCGTACAGGGACTGAGACCCCTGATCGATGCGCCGCCGGCGGGCACGGCGGCCGCCACGGCAGGCCTGCACGCGGGTGACGAGGTGCTCACGGTCGGGGGCGAGCCGGTGCCGACCTGGACCGAACTGCGCATGGCCCTGATCGATCACAGCCTGGGCCACGCCCAGATGCAGATGACGGTGCGCGACGAGCGCGGACAGACGCGCGAGGTATCGCTTCCGCTGATCCACGTTCGCCCGGACCCCCAGTACCTGTTCGACGATCTTGGGTTGGAGGTCTGGCAGCCCAGGATCGAACCGGTGCTCGGGGCCGTCCAGCCGGGTAGCCCTGCAGAGGCCGCCGGACTGCTTCCGGGCGACCGCATCATCCGCGTGCAGGACGAGCCGGTCTCCGATTGGAGCGCCCTGGTCTCGGCGGTGCGCGAGCGGCCGGGCGCCGTCACCCGCATCGCGATCCAGCGGGGCAGCTTGCACCTCGACGTCAATGCCGTGCTGGCGAGCGTCGAAGAGGCGGGACGCAGCGTGGGAAGACTCGGTGCGGGTCCCGCCGTTGACGAGGAGTTGTGGCAGAATCTGCGCGCCGCGCGCCGGCTTGGACCGATCGATGCTCTTCCTGCAGCGATCGACCAGGCTTGGCAGATGACGCAGCTCACGCTGCGGGTGCTCTGGCACATGGTGCTCGGTGAAGTATCGGTCAAGAACGTCAGTGGTCCGATCCAGATCGCGCAGGTGGCGGGAGATTCGGCTCAGATCGGGCTCGTCTCATTCCTCAGCTTCATGGCGGTGGTCAGCGTCAGCCTCGGCGTGCTGAATCTTCTGCCTGTGCCGCTGCTCGATGGTGGGCACCTGCTGATGTTCGCGATCGAGGGAGTCAAGGGTAGGCCGCTGTCGGAGCGTGCACAGATCGCCGCTCAGTACGTTGGCCTGACGTTCATCGGCATGCTGATGGTGCTGGCATTGTTCAACGACATCATGCGCCTCGTCTGACGGCGCCATAAGCAAACCTCGATGGGTCAACACGAAAAGCGTTACCGGCTGAGACTGATTGCGGGCGCCGCAGCGATGATGTGGCTGCCTGGCGCATGGGCCTTCCAACCCTTCACCATCCGCGATATCAGGGCCGAGGGGCTCGAGCGCCTGGACGTCGGCACGGTGCTCACCTACATGCCGCTGTCGGTCGGGGATCAGCTCACGACCCAGACTTCGCGCCAGGCCATGCGTGGCCTGTACGGCTCGGGCCTGTTCGAAGACGTGCGACTGGAGCGCGACGGCGAGACGCTGGTGATCTTCGTGAAGGAAAGGCCTGCGATCTCGAAATTCGAGATCGAGGGCAACAAGAAGATCGGTGGCGACGAACTCAAGGACTCGCTCAAGAATCTCGGCCTGACCGAGGGTGAGCTGTTCAAACGCGAACTGCTCGACGGTGTCGAGCAGGAACTGCAGCGTCAGTACTACGCCAATGGCTACTACGACGTCGAGATCAAGACCACGGTTGAGCCGCTGCCGAACAATCGCGTGGATCTGAAGATCGACGTGACCGAGGGCAAGGTCACCACGATCCGAGATATCAACATTCTGGGCAACACGGTTTACTCCCGTGAGGAGCTGTTCGACGTCTTCAAGCTGGACAAGACCAACCGTTGGGAGCCGTTCCAGAAGTCGGACAAGTACTCCAAGCAGCAACTCAACGGCGACCTCGAAGCACTGTCGTCGTACTACCAGGACCGCGGCTACCTGAAGTTCGAGGTCGCGTCGGTGCAGGTGCAGCTGTCGCCGACCAAGGAAGACATCTACATCACGGTCAACATCGAGGAAGGCGAGCGCTACAAGATCAAGGACACCAAGTTCTCGGGCGACACCATCCTGCAGGCCGAATTCCTCAAGCTCTTCCTGTCCACGCGCCCGGACGCCTGGTTCTCGCGCAAGGAAGCCACGGAAAGCGCCAATCGCATCGAGGCCGCGCTGTCCGACGTCGGTTACGCCTTCGCCAAGGTCACGCCCCTTCCGGAGATCGACGAGGAAAAGCGCGAGATCACGCTCAACTACTACGTCGAGCCGGGAAAACGCGCCTACGTGCGCCGTATCAACTTCACCGGTCACGGGCGGACGCACGACGAAACCCTTCGTCGCGAGATGCGCCAGCTCGAGGCGGCGCCGTTTTCCAAGAGCAGCGTCGAACGCTCGCGCGTACGCCTGGCGCGTCTGCCCTTCGTCGAGGAGGCCGAGGTCGAAACGCAGCCTGTGCCGGGCAGCGACGATCTCGTCGACATCAACTTCAAGGTCAAGGAGCGTCCGCCCGGCTCGATCCAGTTCGGCGTGGGGTTCTCGGGATCCCAGGGCTTCATGATCACCGGCAGCGTCACGCACACCAATTTCCTGGGGACCGGCAACCGCGTCAGCCTGGAATTGAGCAACAACTCGGTCGCGCGTGCGGCCAGCGCAAGCTGGACCAATCCCTATTTCACCAATGACGGCATCAGCCAGACGATCTCGGTGTTCTACCGCAAGGCAGACTCGATCATCCGGCAGAGCTCCGGCTTCAACTACAACACCGTGGGCACCTCCCTGACCTACGGTATTCCGCTGTCGGAATACACGGCGCTGCGTGCAGGTATCGGCGTGGAGCAAACGGCGATCGATACGTTCGCCAACAGCACATCCGATCAGGTGCTCGAGTTCGTGATGGACAACGGCACCAAGTTCACCGATTTCGAATTCCGGACGGGTATCTCGCGCGACACCCGCAATCGGACGTTCTTCGCGTCGCGGGGTTCGCTGCAGGCACTGACGCTCGACGCCCGGATCCCGGGCAGCGACCTCGAATTCGTGACGGCGACCTACCGGATGCAGCAGTACATTCCGCTGCCCTACAAGTTCTTCGTCGAGTTCAACGCCAACGTGGCGGCATCGAAGGGCTACAGCAAGGGCAAGTCGGAAGTGCCGCCCTACGAGAATTTCTTCGCCGGCGGCTCGCGTACGGTCCGCGGCTACGACGACGGATCGCTGGGGCCACGCGATACGCCCTGGGATAATCCGTTCGGCGGCCGCCTGCGCACGACGTCGCAGACCGAACTGGTGATTCCGACGCCATTCGAAAGCGACCAGAGGTCGACCCGCCTGAGCCTGTTCTACGACATCGGACAGGTGTACGAGCGACCAAGGGATTTCGAGGTGGACGACCTGAAAACCGCGGCGGGTATCGCGTTCCAGTGGTTCACCCCATTCCTCGGATTGCTCGATCTGTCCTACGCATTCCCGCTCAACGATGAGCCGGGCGATGATACCGAGCGGTTCCAGATCAACTTCGGCACCGGCTTCTGAGGAGAAAGCCGCGGCCTTTGTCATCTCTCCTGGAAACAAACACAGAGACTTCCATGCGCAACATCAACAAGTTCATCGGCGTTCTCGCCCTGTTCGTACTCAGCATCGGCACGGCCAGCGCGGAGCTCAAGATCATCACCATCCGTGGTGGCGACATCGTCCAGGCCTCTCCGCTGTTCAAGTCGGGGCAGGCACAGTTCAAGGCGGAGTTCGAGAAGCGCAAGGCCGACCTCGAAAGCGAGGCGCGAAAGCTGGGCGAGGATGCCAAGAAGTTCCAGCGTGAAGCGGACGTGATGAGCAGCGACGCACGTGCCAAGGCGGAAAAGGATCTGCAGACGCGCAAGATCGACTTCGACTACAAGCAGCGCCAGCTGGGCGAGGACGCCCAGACGCGCGAGCGTGAGCTCTACGACAAGCTGATGAGCAGCATCAAGCAGGTCGTGATCGAGATCGCCAAGGAGCAGAACGCCGATCTCGTGCTGCAGGACCCGGTGTTCGCCGCGCCCGGCATCGACGTCACCGACCAGGTCATCAAGCGCCTGCAGTCCGGCGCGGCGACGAAGTAGAGCGCCTTTCCAACGCGACTCCCTGCGCCGCGATGGCCCGACACACGCTCGGTGAACTTGCGGCGCGCTTCGGGCTTGAGTCGCGTGGCGATGCCGACACGCAGATCGACGGTGTCTGCACGCTATCGCCGGGAAAACGCGGCTGCCTGAGTTTCCTGGCGAATCCGAAATACCGGCCCGCATTGGCGGCAACGTCGGCCGCCGCGGTGATCGTGGGCCCGCGCGATGGAGAGGCGCTGCCTGGCCCCGGTCTGGTGGCCGACGATCCCTATCTTGCATTCGCGCGGGTGGCGCGGCTGTTCGATGACAGTCGGGTATTCGAGCCCGGCCTGCACCCGTCGGCGGTGATCGGGACAGGTGCGGTGATCGAGGAGGGCGTGCATGTCGGTGCACTTGCCGTCATCGGTGACGGTGCGTGTATCGGCTCGGGCAGCTTCATCGGACCGGGATGCACGATCGGGAACGGTGCCCGGATCGCGCCAGGCGCATACCTGAGTGCGCGGGTTCATGTCGGTGACCGGGTCAGGCTCGGTCGACGTTGTCATGTGCAACCGGGGGCCGTGATCGGTTCGCGTGGTTTTGGCAATGCGCGCGGTCCTGATGGATGGGAGGAGGTGCCGCAACTCGGTACGGTGGTGGTCGGGGACGACGTCGAAATAGGCGCCAATACCTGCATCGACCGCGGTGCGCTCGAGGACACGGTGATCGCCAATGGTGTGCGCCTCGACAACCTCATCCAGATTGCCCACAACTGCCATATCGGCGAGCACACGGCGATCGCTGCATGCACCGGCATTGCCGGCAGTACGCGGATAGGAGCGCGCTGTATGATCGGCGGCGCGGTCGGAATGAGTG